>NZ_VOZV01000002.1:0-205254 GCF_013419565.1 Acinetobacter sp. YH12072
TTAATGGAAAAATCTAAAAGGTATGTTTTACCGAAAAAAAGAAGTAGAAACTACCCACGAGTTGTGAAAGGGAAACCACAGAAATACCCAAAAAAATGCCAGTCAATCTCTTAACTGACTGGCATTACTGCATCTGCAGGGCTTTTTATCCATTATACTTTTTCAATCAAGATCGTATCTGGTTGCGTCGTTATTTTAGGATTGAAATGCTTATTCACTATTTTAATTCCCCCTTGCGACTCTAAAGATTCACACAGTTCAAGTACCTTCTGCATCTCTTCAGCCTTGATCCCCGTGCCCAGGATTAATTTTTTTCCTGCTTCTAATTGACTAATTTTTGTTTGAATTTTGTCCAACATTTTTTTCTCCTATTTATTCAATGTAGTTCTCATACAATATAACAAGTTAGTGCAAAAAAAGTGCAAAAGTTCGAATAATTTCACTTTTATTTTATTTTTCTCTTTTTGTGCATGATCTTTGCTAGTTCTTTCCTGTTCACATGTTAGTTCACATGAAAAATCAGGAGGAGAACATGAGTAAATCAGAGTCTAAAGTGAAAAGAATAGAAACTCTCCTCGACCGTTTTGGTAATCTTGCCGTAGAAAGTTTCCATTATCTTGCGCTGTTCATTATTGGCTGTATGGTGATCTGGTCCGCAGGTCATACCGTATTTGACATTTTGACCGTCAAACAGTTTGCCACCATTGATGATATTCTTTTGCTGTTTATCTATCTGGAACTTGGTGCCATGGTCGGCATTTATTTCAAGACCAATCATATGCCAGTTCGGTTCCTGATTTATATTGCGATTACTGCCCTGACCCGTTTACTGATTTCTGATATTCAACATACGCACAAAGCCAGCATGGATCAGGTTATTATTACCGGTTCGATTCTGATTCTGGCTTTTGCCATTCTGGTGGTCCGTTATGCGTCCTGGACCTATCCATCTGTCATTCGTGACAAGCATAGCGAAAAGCCATTACCAGAAGGTAAAACTCCACGTCCTGAAGATGATGAGTTGGCATAGTCATAGAAAAGTCCCCCCTTTGCAAAAGGTGAGAAGCACTGCTTCGCAAGAGGGTAATTAATCACCACTCCTAACAAGAGAGGGAATTTCTTTTAACGGTTATTCATCAACACATAACGACCATTTTCATAAATCCAGTAACTTCCGCGTGGTGGTGCAGGTAATCCCAAACGCTGCCAGTCAGTAATCACTGTATATCTCGAACTTTCAATGTAGGCCACATTTGGATCACCATTAACCCAACTATAGCTATTGGAATTCTGGTAAATCGTGGTCGGTGCCTGATACTGGATATTGAACCCGCTTTGGCTCTGTGCAGGAGGATAATATCCGCCATGGGATGGACGTTGCGGATAATAAGGCCGCTGCGAATGAGGCGGCTGTGGTGCATAATGAGGACGCGATGGAGGACGATGTTGAGGTTTAGAATGATCAACACCAGTATAGCCTACCCAGGCATTATCCGCCCAAGCGGGCACCGCAATACCAAACAGGAATGAAGCCAGCAATGCACCTGAAGCTAATTTTTTCATAAGTGCGTCCTCCAAAGATTTCTGACCATATTTTAACCAAAATCCATGCAGAAAATATGGATAAATTCCCTGCTGCTGCAAAGTTTTGTAATTGATTCCATGACTTTAACAGGCTTGCGTGATGAGCGCTGAAGTGCGTATGCTAATATCACTTTTTTAATGCTTTGAGTTGCATACTGTGTCTGATTTAAATTTCGATCGTTTATATGAATATTTTTGCAAGGTACCCAGTGTTCAAAAAGGACTGATTGATAGCTATGGCTCAGATGGGAAACAGGCCTGGTGGTTTAAATTTCAGATCAACGTTGATCATCCTTTAGCATGGCAAACTGTGCAGGAACTGGGTCATGTCCTGAACTATATTTCTAAAAATGAGCGCCTGCCGACTCAGTTTCTTCCAGTTTCTCCACCGCCTTATATGAATGGTGTAGCCAAAGATTTCCTGTCTTGGGTGATCCAGTGCAATCATGCTGACTTCCCACCAGATGTAGTATGTGACTGGCTAGAGGCGCGTTTACCAAATCCGGTGGATGATGAAGCACAATGGAAAATCAAAACTGATATTTCTGAACTGGATGAGCTGACAGATAAAGAACTGGATCAACTGGTTCCGCCGAATCCAGAAAAATAACTCCCCTCATCCCAACCTTCTCCCATAGGGAGAAGGAGTTCCCTCTCCTTTCAGGAGAGGGCTAGGGAGAGGCCAATCAAAACGTCGACCAACCACTCCATTCCATAAAACGGTATAACCAGTATTTCCAGAATGACTCTTCAGCATATTGAGCATAGTCTACGCTCATGGAACGGCCATTCAAATTAGACCAGGCCGTATTGAAATACTGCTGCGCATCGCTAAAGACTTCCGCCTGAGGCTGTCCCACCACACGCAAATTGGTTTCCAGATTATAATTTTTCAGATTACGTGCCGTGAAATTTGCTGAACCCAAAATCATTTCAGCTTGCTGGGCACCATATTTCATCAGAATTTTGTTATGACATTGCTCGCCTTGAGTATTACACCAGCGTACCGGAATACCAGCTTTATGCAGTTCTGAAGCCACTTGGCGGTTAGGAATGCCATTTTTTTCACGACCAAATGCATCTTTGTTTGGATCAAGTAAAACCCGAAGTTTCACTCCGCGCTCATGCGCTGCAATTAACCCTTTCACAATCTTACGTTCTGACAGATAGAACATGGCCAGATCAATCTGCTCATCTGCTTTCGCCGTTTCAAGCAGCTTTAGAACTCCCTCATAAATGGCTTTTTCAGTTAGCACCTGAACTTGAGGCTGTTTTTTTTCTGCTTCAAACTCACCTGCAATCACAGCCGGCATATTGGCTTGAGACATGATCCCGACCGCCTGTTCTGTCGCAAGAATATCAATCGCTGTTCTGCCCCAGACCAGTAGACCAATATTGGAGTGCCGTGAACTGCCATCATGTGGGTTCATTGAGGTAACCAGTGCTTTCCAGCCCTGATCTGTATCGACGACCAGTGTTTTACGATGATTGGCTTTGAAATTAAACAAGTCGAAATAACTGCGTAAGGTCACTTTTTCTGGACCAAACGGATTTGGCAACCAGCCTTTTTCCGGATTATTGCCAATCCCCTGACAGCACAGATACCAGAAACCTGACCAGCTTGGATTAGAAGCACGTAGCGGTGTCAGATTGGTTTCGATTACATCTACTCCTGCCTGACGCAGTTCACGATAATGCTGTGCTGTAATTCCACCGTATACAGAATTAATCGGATCGGTAATAAATTTGATTTCCACTTCAGGCTGCATTAATCGCTTGTTAAGTAAGGCCTCTGTGAGCTGTTTGCTGAGTGCCTGATGTTCCTGTTTAGAGGCACCGGTCTGCTGATTAAACAGAAACATATCCAGCACGATCAGGGATTTTGCTTCCTCAACCATTTTCAGCATTTCATTAAAAATCTGATGATCCAGTTGCTGCTTGCCCTGTGTATCTAGATAAGTCTGATCGACCAGAAATTTCACCTGTGCATGGCGCAGCTTACCCGTGTAATTCAGCCCTTCAGGTAAGGGTTTATAAGTATGATAAATTGCTGAAGCCAGATAACTGGCCATCAGCACACCAATGATCAAGGCCGCATAACGGCGGTTTGACCAGTTCAGTTTATTGTGAATTCGTTGAAAGATACGCATAAAAAAAAACCTAACCCAATATACTCAGGCTAGGTTTAATCTGATGATTTTTCAAGTCTATTTCAGTGACAGTACTTGGATTCGGTCAGTTATTTCATCTGAATCCTAGAAATCATATTGTACGCCGACTGTGAAATTACGTCCGACTTGCGGAATATTCGACAGGAATGAGCTATGTGAATAGACCTGATCATCGAGCAGATTATCGGCTTTAAAATAAACCCGATAGGCATTTTTATCAGCAATGCTATTAGCATAGCTTAGGCCGACATTGACCATGTTATAGCCTTGGGTTTCATCTTCATAACTGGCCGTTTTGTCCTGATTAAAGACATGATAATACTCTGCCATTCCTGACCAGCCATCGGCAAAGTCTGCTTCAACCTTGGTTCCTAAGCGGCCTGCTGGAATACGGGGTGCATTTTCACCCTCAATTTTGCCGCGTACATAATCACCGAACACACCAAACTTGTATGTGTCATTTAATGCATAAGTAGCTTCCGCTTCAGCCCCATAGAAACGAGCTTTATCTTGAGTATATTCTACCCCACGCAAATTTCCATTTCTGGCCGTAGTCGCACCGTAGATATAGTCATCAAACCAGTTATGGTAAATATGCGCATGATAATCCAGCTTATCACCTTCATATTCGAAACCTAGTTCCAGGTTATTCGAGCTTTCTTTTTCCAGATCAGGATTACCGACTTCATAGGTATTGGTGGCAAAATGCAGGCCATTGGCATACAACTCTTGTGCCAGTGGTAAACGTTGCTGATGTGAACCTACAATGGATAACTTATAGTTCGGGGCAAATTCCCAATTCGCAGCAGCAGAAGCAGAGACGCCCGTGCCTGAATAATTTTTCTGTTCAGATTCAACTTGTACTTTTTGATGATCAACACGTGCACCCAGTTCGACATGCACATCACCGAGTTGTTTATGCTCTAAAGCAAACAGACTGTATTTTTCAGTTTTGGTATCTGGCATGACTACGCTTGAACCATGAACATGATGTTCTTCATCATCCTCGTCACCATCTTCATGATGATCATGTTCTGTAGCAGCCAGATTGATTTTCTGCTGGCTATATTGGGTGCCAATTACCCCTTCCCAACCAGCAACCGGAACATGCACCAGCTCTAAACGGCCATCGTAGCCTTTGCTTTTGAAATTACTAATCACTTCATTTTCTTCCAGCTCATCATGCTCATAATCGGTAAAGCTGGCATGGGCACGTAACTTGTCAAAACCGGCAAAAGGCTGTTCCAGTTCAGTACGTACTTCATAACGTTCAGATTTCAGATCTACCCATGGTCCGCCATGCTCTTCTTCATGCTCTGCGGTAGCACCCAGCTCTGGACAGCCATGGAAATGATCACCATGCAATACACAGCCATGATATTCATGACTATGCCCCGGCAAACCATATTCATCCTGACGGTTACTATAAGATAGCCCCACAAAACCACGATCATGAATCCATGATCCACCAATATTTACAGTCTGGCCTTCAGCAAAAGTATTGCCTACACGACGTTCTTTGTGAAAATGTGAATGATCGCCATGAGATTCTTCTACTACATAATCAGGCGCAATATAGTCATTGGCCTTATGTTTAGTACCTTCGACACGCAGGGCAAAATTTTCACCGACTGCAGCAGTCACGCCTGCACTTGCCAGTTTTTCATCACTGCCCGAGTTGTAACGCAGACCAACTTTACCCTCCAGACCATCTTCCGGCATTTGGGTTGGGATTTTCTGGTCAGTGACATTGACCAGACCACCGACTGTTCCCGCGCTATAAAGCAAAGTTGATGGGCCGCGAATCACTTCGACCTGTTTGGCTAGAATCGGATCGACTGTCACTGCATGGTCAGGAGATAGAGTAGATACATCAGCCGTTTCGGAGGCATGCTGCAAAACTTTGACACGTGGACCATCCTGGCCTCGAATTACCGGTCGGCTCGCTCCGGTTCCATACTGATTTGAATACACCCCAAGTTCATCAGCCAGCGCATCACCAATAGTTGTCGCACGTTCAGATAAAGCTTTCTGGTCCACCATCAGATCAGCAACTGCAAAATCTGCCGCAGTCTGTACCAGTGGATGAGCTTGTACCTGAATGGTATCCATGGTTTGTACAGGAATAGAAGAAGATGACTGTTCTGCAAATACCGTAGGCGCAACTACAGCAAAAATTGAGAGTGTTATTAGATTCTTAGAAAAGGACATGACCCAAGCTCAAATTCAGCAATTTCGAATATTGTTATAATATAACATTTCATTGTTTTTGCAATCCTTTACGATAATCAATGAGATATTTTATTAGAATGTCATTTGAATATTTTTCATTGTAGTAAAACACTTTTTTTATGCCCTTTACTTTATCACATGCTGTACTGGCTCCACCTATTTCATATTTAACTGGCAACCGGCTACCTGTTGCTGCACTGGCGATTGGCAGCATGGTTCCTGATCTGTACCGTCTTTTTACCCATAAGAATTCTAATATTACTCATTTATGGTCTTCGCTGATTCACCCTAATTTATGGATTGGTCTCATTTTTTGTGCGGTCTGGTACCTGATTTACCGGCCAGTGATTTATCGTTTCATTGGCATACAGCATGATTTAAATATTCATAATCTATTTTCACTATTCCGATTTATCTGCGCTATGTGTATTGCAGTGGTGATTGGGACAGCCACTCATATTATTTGGGATGGTCTGACCCATGCAGATTTTCGAACCTTTGCCTTTTATGACATTCTCAGCCAGCAGTATCAAATTTTAGGACGAACTTATCCCCTACACCGGATTTTACAGATCGGGACTTCTGCCCTAGCTCTACCTTTTATTCTGTGGATGAGTCTGCATTACTATAAAACTCATCGGCAATATCTAAGCGTCAGTCACAAGATCCTCATCTTTTGCTGGGGTTTATTAGGTTTATCTACGCTCACAGGTTTATTTTCGACATGGGACTATATGCGCTACATTCCGGATGAGGTCTGGCGATCTGATCTGTATTATTTTACCGGCCGCTCTATCAATGAATTTAGCCAGGGCTTTTTAATCACCTTTAGTCTGGGCTGTCTGCTATTTTTATTTCTGGATCGTGATCGGCGTATGGGCTAGGAAAATCTCCCGCTTCCTGCTTATTCACTTTAAAATGATACTGTTTTTGCCTCAAGTTCTTGTGACAACATGCCCAAAGAGGCATAATCCTACCTTTGCTAAAGGCGGTACGCTGTTTACGTATACGCTTCCTTAACCCATATAGTTGGATTTTTAACGCTATGATGCGAACTCATTACTGCGGTTCTTTAACCGAAGCTCAAATTGACCAGACCGTAACATTATGCGGTTGGGTACACCGTCGCCGTGACCACGGTGGTGTCATTTTCCTTGACATGCGTGACCGTGACGGTCTTGTTCAAGTGGTTATCGACCCAGATACACCTGAAGCGTTTGCAACAGCAGACAAAGCACGTTCTGAATACGTATTAAAAATTACAGGCCGTGTACGTCGCCGTTATGCGGGTACTGAAAATGCCAACATGGTGAGTGGTCAAATCGAAGTATTGGGTAAAGAAATTGAAGTTCTTGCTCAGTCTGAAACTCCTCCATTCCCACTGAATGACGAAAATACAAGCATTTCTGAAGAAATTCGTTTGAAATATCGTTTCCTGGACATCCGTCGTCCTGAAATGATCGATCGTTTACGTTTCCGTTCTAAAGTGACCAACCTGATCCGTAACTATTTAGACGATCACGGTTTCCTAGACGTTGAAACTCCGATCTTGACTCGTGCGACCCCTGAAGGTGCGCGTGACTACTTAGTTCCAAGCCGTGTATCTAATGGTAGCTTCTATGCGCTTCCACAATCACCACAGCTGTTCAAACAGTTGTTGATGGTAGGTGGTGTAGATCGTTACTACCAGATCGCTAAATGTTTCCGTGACGAAGATTTACGTGCGGATCGTCAGCCTGAATTCACTCAAATCGACATCGAAACATCGTTCATGAGCGATGACGATATTATGGATTTGATGGAAGGCATGACTGTTAAGATGTTCGACGAACTTCTTGGCATCAAATTCGACAAATTCCAACGTATGCCTTATTCAGAAGCAATGCGTGACTATGCTTCTGACAAACCAGACTTACGTATTCCTTTGAAACTTGTTGACGTTGCAGACTTGATGCAAGACGTCGAGTTCAAAGTATTCGCAGGTCCTGCTAAAGATCCTAAAGGCCGTATCGTTGCGCTTCGCGTTCCAGGTGCGGGCTCACTGCCACGTAGCGCAATCGATGAATATACTAAATTCGTTGGTATTTACGGTGCGAAAGGTCTGGCTTACATCAAGGTCAATGAACTTGAGAAAGGTATTGAAGGTCTTCAATCACCTATCGTTAAATTCATCGAGCCAATCGTGCTGGATCTGTTGAAACGTGTTGGTGCTGAAAATGGCGACATCGTATTCTTCGGTGCAGACAAAGCCAAAGTTGTGAATGATGCAATGGGCGCACTTCGTGTGAAAATTGGTCATGATATGAACCTTGCAACTTGCGAATGGGCTCCGCTTTGGGTAGTTGACTTCCCAATGTTCGAAGAAACTGATGATGGCAAATGGACTTCTGTTCACCATCCGTTCACGCTTCCTAAATCAAGCGTTGAAGATGTGAAGAATAATCCAGGCGAAGCATTGTCTGTTGCTTATGACATGGTATTGAATGGTACTGAAATCGGTGGTGGTTCACTGCGTATTTATACTTTAGAAATGCAAAAAGCGATCTTTGAAGCGCTGGGTATTTCTGAAGAAGAGGCAGAAGAGAAATTCAGCTTCTTGCTAAATGCGCTTAAATTCGGTGCGCCTCCGCATGGTGGTTTGGCATTCGGTCTGGATCGTCTGGTGATGCTAATGACTGGTGCATCTTCAATCCGTGATGTGATTGCATTCCCGAAAACCAAAACTGCTGAATGTCCATTGACTCAAGCACCTGCACCAGTTGAATCAACTCAACTGCGTGATTTGGGTATTCGCTTACGTGAAAAACCAAAAGCCGAATCTCAAGAATAATTTCTTGATGATTTGAGTAAAAAAGCCCTGTTCTAACAGGGCTTTTTTATTGCATTGAGAAGCCTGCACGACAGTGGCATAATAGCTTCAGTTTCTATTTTTAGGTAATTTGGCAATGGCGATGCGTCCTGCTGTTCGTAACCGTGGCATCATGCTGATCGTGTTTTCAGTCGTACAATGGCTGTTCATGCGCTATATCCTTGCAAACAACCTGTTTAACCTGGACACCAATGACCGTATTGTGTACTTCTGCCTGAGCAGTATTTTAGGTGCACTTGTCATTTTTGTAGGTCTGATTTATATGGTGCTTAAAGGCAATCCTGATCAAGAATCTTAATCAGGCAAGCTGCACACCATGTACGCATTACTCAAGAACTTCTCCAAACTCCCGTTAAGATTCATTCAAAATTTGGCGAAAAGTGTTGGATCACTTCTCTATATCACGAATTCATCGATTCGCCGTACTACAGAAATTAATTTAGGGATTGCCTATCCTGAACTGTCAGCATCAGAACGTACACGACTGGCAAAACGAAGTGTTCAAAGCCAATGCATGACCTATGCCGAGTCAGTCAAAATTTGGGGTTCTCAACCTGAGTTCGCATTAAAACAAATCCGGAATATTCATCATCCAGAAATTTTTACTGATGCACTGAAAAACCCGAATGGAACTTTAGCAGTCGTTCCTCATTTTGGTACTTGGGAGTTACTTAATGCCTGGGTGAATCAACACACTAGCCCTGTCATCATGTATAAACCGAGCAAAAATCCTGATGTCGATCGGTTTATGCTCGAAGCACGGCAACGTTTAAATGCTACCCTTGTTCCGACTGATGAAACTGGTGTAAGAGCTTTATTCAAGCATCTAAAACAGGGTGGATTTGCTGCCATTCTTCCTGACCATGTGCCCAAAGAAAGCGGCGGTATTTACTCACCTTTTTATGGACAGAATGCTCTATCTTCTACCCTGCTGTCTAAGTTGGCTGCAAAAACCCAATGCTCTGTGATTGGCTTAAGTTGTTTACGTCATGAAGATCTGGATGGCTTTGATATTCATGTAACTGAGTTATCAATTGATATTCTATCTAAAGACTTACAGCTTTCTGTAGATACCTTAAACAAGGAAATGGAGCGAATGATTAACATTGCTCCAGAGCAGTATTTGTGGGGGTATAAACGGTTTAGGAAAGTTAAAAGCTAATTTAAATATTTTTTAATAAAAATATTTTCTATATCTTTATGACGGTCATATTGATGAATTATAGTTGATACGCGTCCATCTAAATCTAGGATCTCATTATTACAATTTAATATGATCTCATTTCTAGGAACTAAACCTACAGTTGAAATAATAGATTTAAGAGGATCACAATGAACGACATCTTCAAAATTATTAGAATAAAGCAATTTATTATGTATACCTTGATCATAATTAGAACGAACCATCTTGTAATAAGGTAAAGACATAAACTCATCAATCATTGTTTTTAAATACAACATAACAGACTTATGATCTCCTAAAGTGACTCCTGCACAACAGATTTTCTCTGATCCAATTTTATTGAGATATTGTTTCCCATATACGTCGCTAATCCACTTTATATGAAAATCATCTTGCCCAATTAGAATACGAGAATGTTCCATACCTAAGTATAATCCATTCAAATTATTATCAAATGGATTACGCTGTACAATCACATCTCGTGTGTCTGTCAACATAATATCTTCATTAGTACTTTTTAATAAAAGATAATTGTAATAATCAAAAAATCTCGAAACATGTGGTAGCCCGAGAAAATATATAAAATCTTTTTTCAGAGCGGGCTCTAAGTTAACAATAATACCACTTAGAATTTTTATTAGTTTTTTTAAATTTTTACCAATTTTTTTCGTTGAACTTAGTATCCCAATTCTACTTAAGCTAAATTCCAGTTTAAAGGCATAATCTTTTTTTAAAAAGTATAAATTATAATCTTCATATTGATTATCATTTATAAAAAGTACAACTTTCCCTTCATATTTTGCGACACTTAAGCTCTCTAAAAAAACCTCCACTTTATCTGGTGTATAACCTGTAGCTGCCCCCAAAATAATTGATGATGTCAAATCTTTCATATATCCTACTTTTCAATTCAATCGCAATAAAGTTTTAAACTTCTCAAAAATATTTGATTTTGATTTTTCATCAAATAACTTGAATAAGTTAAACCATTTGTTTTTACCCAAATAGTTTAATTTGATATTATCTTTATCTTCTAAAAAGGCCATCATAAATACTCCTTGATCGTCATCAACCATAGAATCAAGTAATATTTTTTTTTGACAGTTATATACTATATTAGAAAAATTAAGCCATTTTTCTTTAGTGCCAACAATTGCACCACCTATAATAAAAACTTGATTTCTTAAAATTGATTCATTGACCAACTCTTTACTAATCTTAAAGTTTTTATTAATCGTGAAAAAATGAATTTTATCTTCATTAAATGGATATTTCCATTTCACTAAACCATTGAGTGTTTCTTTACTTCTACAATAACCAAAATCTACCCAAGCCACCAAATGAGTATTTACCAACTTACTTGTTATAGCTTTTTTTACGAAATATGCTTTCAAATTAGTTACTAGAACATAATCTGGCGACCAATATTCTGGATTTCTTGATTGAGCTGGGTCAACTGTGTTTTTAAATACACTACTATTTTGTACAGCTTTTATTTTTTCTCTACAATCTGAAAATTTACTATTAATATCAATTTCCACTATAATAGTTTTTTTATTTTTTCTTATTTTTCTAATCTTTTCTGAAAATTCTGAAGAAGTAAAAATTATCATATCATTTTCTAATTCAGCTAAATTAGAAAAATAATCTAAATACTTTTCAGGAGAACGTTGCAAGTAACTAGGATGACCTTTTTCTACGCTCCAATTCCCTCTGCCTATATCAAAGAATGCACTTACTATTGTAATTTCAGATTTATCAATCACTTAAAATACCCTTAAATATTAAAAAATCTTTATTAGTAAAATTTTACATTATTTGCAAATAAAGTATATTTCACCTGACTAAAGATACGCAGCAATTCCTTTTGTATTTTTGCCCATCCCTTCTTCTTATATTTCTTCATCCTTACTTTACGTTCATCTATTAAATCACTTGAAAGAACTGTCTTCTTCTCTGGATATAACATCATTTCTTGTATACAAATAGCTGGTGACATTTGATAAACGTCACATTGCTTAGTTTGAATAAAATCTCTAAACATTAACTCATCTAGAGGTATTAAATGTTGCTGTTGTATATAAGTGAGATAAGCTTTTGCTCCTTTTAAGGACAAAATATATCCAGCCGTTCCTAAATTTTTACTGGTTAACCGTTTAATTTTACGGTCAGTGTTTTCAATATTAAATGTATCTTTCGCCAATAAAACTTTTTCGGAGAATGCTTCAGTTTTAATAATATGCCAGTTTTCTTGAATCCATGCAGATGTACTAAAAATTGAGAATGCATCTTGACCCAAAAAAATATCATCTTCAAATACTGCAATATATGGAATCTGCTCGTCGACCATCTTTTGCCAAACAGAGACATGGCTCATAAAACATGCCAACTCGCCACCTGTTAAATACTCATCCCCAACATTTAAGTGCATTTTTTCCGCTAAAGGTTTGGCTAAATCTGGTGTCAAAGCATCAAAAAAATCAAAATTTATATTTTGCTTTCCAAATTCCTTACAAATGTGTTCACGACGTGCAGTAGCTGTTTTTAAACTAATAACAATATTTTTCATAACCCAGAATAATCTATTTTGATTTTATTAAATGTTTTAAAGCGAAATAGCGGTCACGCCACATACGTTTTTGCTTTTTAAAACCATACGAAAACGCACGATTTTCTTTTTCTTTACGAGAAATCCCCTGCGTGGCAACTGTACCTAAAATATCACTATCTAAGCCTGCTGGACGAACCAAAGCTGGCCATACGCCTAAACCCTTACCATTTTTACTTAGCCAAGTTTGGAAGAAAATATCTACAGGCATATTAATGGTTCGACCTGCTTGTACAAATTCTTGGGCACCTTGGCGTGACCAAATCAGGCCTAAACCGCGAATTGGAAAATAAAAAGCATGCCACATGCTCATATCTTCAATCTGGGTAATATCTTTCGCCAGCTTTTTCTTTTTGGCTGCAATATTGATTAAGTACCAATCTAAATCTTTATGCTCATCCAGATATTCTAATACACCAGCCAACTTTGTTTTAAAGTCTGGATTAATTTTCATATCATCTTCAAGTACAACCAGATAATCTGCATCAGTATTCAGAAACTTCTCTGCGCAACCATAATGACTCAGATAACACCCCAATTCCGAGTTCATCAGGCTACGTCCAAGAATCTGTTGCGCACCTTGATCATCATAGTTGGCAAATTCAGTTAAAGCCTTGCCACGGCCATCGACTGCGGAGAAACGTTCAAAGGACCAATTTACTGCATCTAGTTGCTGAGTCGCCCGTTCAAGCCGTTCATGACTACCATCCAGATTAATCAGATAAGTAATTACTTTCATCATGAACCTCTAAGCTAAAATTGAATTTGGCAAATAACCAGCCAGTTTTCTCTGCATGGCATTACTGATCTGCTTTGCATCTGCTGGCTTTAATTGATCCAAACTCTGGATACAACCATATTTTATTGCGGGATTATCTAAAGCTGAAATAAAACTGTCGAGGCTATCTTCATTTTTTAGATAAGCCAATTCAATATCAGGCTTCAGCTCAGCTTGCTGCTTTTGAATCTTGATATGATTCATCAGTGAAATGGGATTAAGCTGCTCTACACTACGAAACTTGTATTTAATCTGGGTTTCCAGCAACTGTGAATGTGCCAGCAAATAATCTTTCAAAGCATGACGATCGACAATATGTGGATAATGATGGATCTTAAAGAACTTTTTGAAACCCAGGATATCAGCCCCTAACATTTGTGCAATCATGTGCTTCGGCTGAATCGGCTTGCCAAATTGACGCTGCAAAAATTGGCGATATTTTAACTTTGTTTTCAACGCAAAACTGCTTTGCCAGTGGCCATAGACCACCAAATGATTACCGTTTAGAAAATCTTCTGGCTGCGCAGTTGAATTAAAGAAAAAGTCATCATTCAAATAAATGAAGTAGTCTGATAATCCTTCAATGTTCCAGAGCATACTTTCAATGGATCGGGTATTGAAAGTGGGCAAATGCTGCTCATAACCTCTAAAAATTTCCCGATGATCCACTACACGAATTTTATCGGCAGTACACAGGCCTTGTGCAGTAAATTCATCAATAAATTCTGGGCGCTGGTTATCGGTCACTACAAAAATATTGCGGCAAAAAGGTACATATTTCAGGATTGAAGCAATATTGTAGTAGATTTCATTGTCACTGGCGAAACGGGTATCACTGACTGCGTCTGATGCATCTTCACCAGTCAAATATTTATGCCGTTTCTTTTTTAATTCAAGATCATTGCCATCTACCCAGGCAATTACAATATCAATCTGCTGCATTTACTTCATCACTTTAAAATAGGTACCGGATTGCTTAATTACTACACTTAATAATTATTGCCACGCATCCTTGATCCATTGCGATGGCAGAACATAACGGTACCATTTACCACCGCCGCCGTTAATTGCGTCAGGTGGATTGATTTCACCATGGAAAATAATAATTTTGACACCTTCCGGCTTCACAGGCGGCTTGAAATAAGCCATTGGAATTTTTTGCAGACAGTGATATTTATAGCTCTTGCACCAGGAATCCGGCCAGTAACTCAGTTTCTTTTCCTGATCAACATACCAGGATAAATAAGCCTGCTCATTACGAAACTTCTGACGGATTTCATCAAAATGTTCACGGAAATATGGCATCAAACCAGGAAAAGCTCCCAGCTTGAAACGATAAACCGAGCTATTTCCGGTAATACGCCATGGACGTTTCCAGTCATGAATAATCAAAAAATCACCCGGATGGGTAAAGAAACTGTCAATATTATCGACAATCACAACATCTAAATCGAGAAAAAGTGCATTTCCTTTTAAACCATATAAATCAGGTTCAAAGGTCGATAACTTATTCCAGCCACGTTCAGGACTACCTGCTGGCAAGGCCAATGGCGGAATAGGAAAACATTCAACAGCAGGATCAATGCCCTCGGTACGGTCTGTCAGACACACCATTTTAAAGTCAACCGTAGTATGACGCTTGACCATGTTGTATAAACGATTGACGTACTCTGCCCCATATTTGGTGCCCCACTTCATGCATAGCACAATATTCTGTTCAGACTGTGTATGAGCCTGACCTGACAGTGAGTCGTTTACGTTTTCCTGCATGTATTCATCTTCCACCAGCATTCTGCGCCATATCATACCATCTCTAAAGCAAAGTTACTCCCCCGCTTTTCAACACCTTCATAATACTCAAAATACTTTATGGTATGATATGAAACCGCCTTGAGAACACCACTATTGGCTTGGGCTCTGGCTCCCCTATTAAAAATACATAATCAGGTTGATATGAAAATAGCAGTTGCAGGCACCGGTTACGTCGGCCTTTCCAATGCCATGATCTTCTCACAACATCATGAAGTCGTGGCATTAGATATTATTGACAATAAAGTTGAAATGTTAAATCAGAAGATTTCTCCGATTCAGGATCCTGACATTTCAACTTTTTTAAGTGAAAAGCCACTAAACTTCCGTGCAACAACTGACAAATATGAAGCTTATCAGAACGCAGATTTTGTCATTATTGCGACACCGACGGATTATGATACCAAAACCAATTATTTTAATACCCAAAGCGTCGAAAGCGTCATTGGTGATGTGACCGAGATCAACCCTCAAGCGGTCATGATTATTAAATCTACGGTTCCGGTAGGCTTCACCAAAACGGTTAAAGAGAAATTTCATACAGACAATATTATTTTCTCTCCAGAGTTCTTGCGTGAAGGTAAAGCCCTACATGACAACCTTTATCCATCACGTATTATTGTTGGAGAGAAGTCAGCGCGTGCCCAACAATTTGCAGATATGCTGATTGAAGGTGCAATCAAAAAAGACAGCACTGTGCTGTTTACTGACTCAACCGAAGCTGAAGCAATCAAGTTATTTGCCAATACCTATCTGGCTATGCGCGTGGCTTTCTTCAATGAACTGGATACCTATGCACAAACGTTCGGTTTAGATACTCAGCAAATTATTGAAGGTGTCTGTCTGGATCAGCGAATTGGCAACCACTATAACAACCCTTCCTTTGGTTATGGCGGTTACTGCCTACCAAAAGATACCAAGCAGTTATTGGCTAACTACAGTCAGGTACCAAGCAATCTGATACAGGCCATTGTGGATTCTAACCGTACCCGTAAAGACTTCATTGCCGATTCCATTTTGGCAAAACATCCATCTGTAGTAGGGATTTATCGACTAGTCATGAAAAGTGGTTCAGATAATTTCCGTGCCTCTGCCATCCAAGGCGTGATGAAACGCCTTAAGGCTAAAGGTATTGAAGTCATTATCTATGAGCCAACGCTCAAAGAAGCAGAGTTCTTTAAATCTGAAGTAATTACTGATTTAGAAATTTTTAAACAGCGGGCAGAGGTGATCATCACCAATCGTCGATCTAAAGATCTCAGTAATGTTGAAGATAAAGTTTATACACGTGATATTTTTGGAGGCGATGAATGAAAATTCTGGTAACAGGTGCAGCAGGTTTTATTGGATTTCATGTTTCCAAAAAGCTTTTAGAACGTGGTGATGATGTGGTCGGTTTTGACAACATGAATGACTACTACGATCCAGCGTTAAAACAGGCACGTGTAGATCTGCTAACTCAAACAGCGGAACAGCAGTCGGGGCAGTTCGACTTTTATCATGCCAACCTTGCAGATAAAGCCGCAGTTGACAAGTGTTTTCAGGAACATCAATTTGATCGCGTGATTCATCTTGCTGCACAGGCAGGCGTACGTTATTCGCTTGAAAATCCGATGAGTTATGTGGAAAGCAATATTGTCGGTTTTACCAATATCATTGAAGCCTGTCGCTATGCCAAAACACCACATCTGACTTATGCCAGTACCAGTAGCGTGTATGGTGCCAACACTACCATGCCTTTTAGTGAAAAGCATGGTGTCGACCATCCGATCCAGTTCTATGCAGCAACAAAGCGTGCCAATGAATTGATGGCACATAGCTATAGCCATTTATTCAAACTACCAACTACAGGCCTGCGATTTTTTACTGTCTATGGTCCTTGGGGTCGTCCGGATATGGCTCTCTTTAAGTTCACTAAGAATATTATTGAAGGCAAATCTATTCCGGTTTTTAATCACGGCAACCATACCCGTGATTTCACCTTTGTTGCAGATATTGCTGAAGGCGTGATCCGTTCCAGTGACCAGATTGCTGCACCAAATCCAGACTGGGATAGCAACAATCCTGATCCATCCACCAGCAATGCCCCGTTCCGGATCTTTAACATCGGCAATAATTCGCCAGTCAAACTGATTGAATATATCCATGCCATTGAAAAAGCAGTCGGCAAAGAAGCCATTCTGGACCTACTGCCACTACAACCCGGTGATGTACCAGATACTTTCGCGGATAGCTCAGCACTAGAACAAAGTGTAGGTTACAAACCTTCCGTTTCTGTTGAAGATGGCGTAAAACAGTTTGTTGACTGGTATCGGGATTTCTATCAGGTTTAATAGATTCTTCTAGCCATAAAAAAAGGACTCATTTGAGTCCTTTTTTTATCTGTTGAACTTATTTTACGTAAGTTAACCAGTGCGCATATTTAGGGTCTTTACCCTGAACTGCATCAAAGTAAGCTTTCTGGATTTGAGTTGTGATTGGACCACGTACGCCTTCACCAATTTGACGGTCATCATATTCACGGATTGGTGTTACTTCAGCAGCAGTACCAGTGAAGAAAGCTTCATCTGCAATATAGAATTCGTCACGGGTAATACGGCGTTCTACCACTTCATAACCAAGATCTTTAGCAATGGTAATAATCGATTGACGAGTAATACCGTCTAATGCGCCACCAGCGATGTCTGGAGTATGAATTACGCCATCACGTACCAGGAATACGTTTTCGCCTGAACCTTGGCATACATAGCCTTGCGGATCAAGCAGCATTGCTTCGTCATAACCAGAATGTGCCACTTCTTGGTGAGCAAGAATCGATAATGTGTAGTTACCAGATGCTTTGGCTTTACACATCGTCACGTTTGGATGATGGTGTGTGAATGATGAAGTTTTTACACGAATACCTTTCGCCATCGCATCATCACCAAGGTAAGCACCCCAGCTCCACGCTGCAACTACAGCATGAATAGTATTGTCAGTAGCAGCAATACCTAATTTTTCAGAGCCAATAAAAATAATTGGACGTAAATAGCAAGATGCCAATTTATTTTCACGAACCACATCAATTTGAGCTTGTTCTAATGTTGCATGATCAAATGGAACTTTCATTTGATAAATTTTTGCAGAATTGAGCAAACGTTTGGTGTGTTCTTTCAGACGGAAAATAGCCGTTCCATTCGGGGTTTCATAAGCACGGACACCTTCAAACACACCCATGCTGTAATGCAAAGTATGTGTTAATACGTGAGTTTTCGCCTCACGCCAGTCTACTAGTTGTCCATCTTGCCAAATGAAACCATCACGATCAGCCAAATTCATGCCACAAACTCCAATTTTTCACAATTATTCACTATCCGGTGCAAATACTGCACTTGGATCAATCAGTCTTTGCCATAACTTGCAAACGGTCTTTCGGGTATCGTGCCAGTCGCTTGCAGACACTTGCATGGATTGATTTGCAAGGGCTAAGCGATGGCTCTCGGCGCGTTCACGGAGATAAGCTTGAATCAGAGCAGTCGCATCGTCGCTGGATAAGCAACCTGATTTTGCGGCATCCTCAAGGATTCTTACATTGTCGGAGTAATGGGCGAGATCTTTATTCGTCCCACTCCAAGCTAACACCGCATACTGTGCCATAAATTCGATATCAACGATACCACCTGCATCTTGTTTTAAATGAAAAATCCCATCTTTTTTTTGCTCTTTGGAAGAACCCAGATGATCTTTCATTTTCTGACGCATTTTCAGAACTTCACTACGTACATGACAGATATCGCGTTTCTGGGTAAGAATTTTACAGCGTAGTGCTTCAAATGTCTCTCTCAAGCTATTTTCACCGGCAATGGAGCGTGCACGCACCAAGGCCTGATGTTCCCACAGCCATGCATTTTTCAACTGATATTGCTCAAATGCTTTCAGGCTAGTGACCAGCAGCCCCGCTTCTCCAGAAGGACGTAGACGGGTATCAACTTCATAGACACGTCCATCCAGTGTTTGTGTGGTCATGAGCGACATAAACTTCTGTGCTACGCGCATAGCGAACTCAAAACCGCTAATCGGCTTGAGACCGTCCGTATCAGCCTGCTCGCCCATATAATGAATGAAGACCAGATCCAGATCCGAACCATAGCCCAACTCAATGCCACCGACTTTGCCATAGCCAATGACGGCAAAAGCCGTATGTTCTATCGAGCAGCGCTGCCCTTCTGCATCCAGCGGAAAACCATGTCGTTTGGCCACAATCTGATAAGCCAGATGTAGCGCAGCATTCACTGAGACTTCTGCAATATCCGTTAAGGCATCCGAGACTTTCATTAAAGGACTTTCTGCCAACACATCACTGGCCGCTACCGCAAGTACATTGGATTTTTTAAATAGGCGCAGCACCCGCATCTGGTCTTCAACCTGATCAATTTCGATTCTGAGCAATTGCTGACGCAGGCTATCTTCCAGATCCTGACGCTTAGGCAATTCAAAATCCATCGACAGGAATTCATCCAGCAATACCGGATAATGAGTAAGTTCCTCACAGATCCAGGGGCTGACAGTCGCCATTTTTACCAAACGCTGTAAAGCACCCTTGCTTTCAATCAGCATTACCAGATAAACGGTACGACGCATGACGGATTCAACCAATGGCATCAGGCGGACCAGTGCAACTTGCGGTTTATCTGATTCTAGAATGGCTTCAATCAGGTAGGGCCAAAATGTTTTTAAACGTTGAATGGCTTTAGCTGGCAATTTTTTTAAGGCATGTCCATGCCAGAATTCATGCACCAGATTTTTTGCATGATCATCCAAAACTTCATTCAGCTGTTGTTCGAGTTGAGAAAAACTTTTACCTTGTGGTTCTGGCCCATTTTCCTTGATCAAGTGCTCAAACTGGTAAATCACTTTAGCGCGTTTTTGATCCAGCACTTCCATAAAGGCGGACCAGTCTGAAAAGCCCAAAGTATCCACAATACGTTGACGTAAATCTGGCTCAGTCGGCAAACATTGGGTTTGTTGATCATGCAGCGCCTGAATAGCATGCTCTACCCGACGAAGGAATAAATAGGCATCTTCGAGGTCAGTCACCGCCTGTTCATCCAGGAGTTCAGCCTCATCCAGATGATTCAGGCTGACCAGACATTGCCGGTCTTGCAGCTCTAACTTGGCTCCGCCATAAATCAGCTGAAAAACCTGCACTATAAATTCAACTTCACGAATCCCGCCTGCGCCAAGCTTGATATCATCTTCAATATTACGGCGCTGTACTTCACGCTCAATCATCGCCTTCATTTCGCGCATGGCTTCAAAAGCGCTGTAATCGACATATTTACGGAATACAAAAGGACGGGTCATATCCAGCAGTTCATCACCTTCTGGACTCGGATTGACGATGCGGGCTTTGATCCAGGCATAGCGTTCCCATTCACGCCCATGCTGGCTAAGATATTTTTCTAGTGCGGCATGACTGATGGCCAGAGCAGAACCATCACCCCATGGTCGCAGACGCATATCAACGCGGAATACAAAACCTTCAGCGGTGATATGGTCTAGCAGATAGATTAACTTTTGTCCCCATAGGATACAGAACTGCTGAACGTCAATGCATTTGCGCCCATCCGTTTCACCCTGTTCATCAAAGGCAAAAATCAGGTCAATATCACTGGAAAGGTTGAGTTCCTGAGCGCCCAGCTTGCCCATTGCAATGATGATGAGGTCTTGAACTTTACCGTTATAGCCAATTGGCTGGCCATATTTGGCGACTAGAGGAATACGGGCAAACTCTTTGGCAGCGCAAATGCAGGCATCGGCGAAATCAGACAGCTCTCGAGTCAGTGTGATGACATCGGTGAGTTGATTGGCATCCTGCCAGATCCAGCGGAACATCAGGCGAGCACGCAGAATACGTAAACTACGCATCCACATGGTTTCATCGCTGATATTTAATAGATTGGAATAGATTAAGTCTTGAATCTGTTCAGTGCCGAGTGATCCCTGAAACTGATCAATTGCATAATCCTGATTCAATAGATCTTGATGATTGGCCAATACCTGTTCTGCATACTGACTGGCTCTTAAGGTTTTCTGCAATTGTACCGCATCCATCACTCGGTGATTCCCTCAAAACTTTTATTTAGTTATAGCAGGAGTTCAGGCCGAGTGGGAACGGTTTTAATAGAAATTTATGATTTTCAGGACTTTTCAGTATGCAGGTCTTCAAGTACCAATGCCTGATGATCATTGGTCACTTTAGGTAAATGCACAGTAAAGGTGGTTCCAGCGCCTTCTTTAGAATCTACGACAATCTGTCCATGGTTCAGGTCTACAAAACGCTTACACAGTACCAGACCCAGACCTGCGCCTTTCTCATTGTCTGTGCCTTTTAAGCTCACTGTGAGATTAGGTCTAAACAGATTTTCCATTTGCTCTTCAGTCATACCGAGACCAGTATCCTGAACAGTAATCTTGACTTGCTCACCTTCCATTTCAGCAGCCAGAATCACCTGGCCACCCTGATCAACTGGAGTAAATTTCAGCGCATTCGATACCAGGTTCTGCAAGACCGAAGTAATCATATTGATATCAGCATGCACCTTAATATCTTCAGGAACCTGGTCAATCAGCTCAATATTCTTTTTCAACGCCAGACTTTTCAGTACATCACAGACAATTTTAGTAGACTGTTTTAATTCATAGTTAATCGGATGATAAACGAAACGTCCACCCTCGGCCATCGCCCAGGTCAACAGACTTTCTAACAAGTTATACGTCGATTGAGCCGTATCATATAAATAATCAGAAATACTCTGGATACTGGATTCATCCAGAGTGTCACGTTCCTGTGCCAGCACTTCCGAGAAGCCTAACAAGCCATGGAAAGGTGCACGCAGGTCATGAGCAATAATTTGGAAGAATTTGGTTTTACTGAAGTTTTGTGCACATTGCTGTTCGTATAACTCTTTCAGCTGTGTATGTTCCTCATTCAGTTTAACTCGTTTTACTAAAGATTCAGCAAATTGCTGGACGATAATAATAGCTTCCTGATCAAATACTTCAGTCTGATCGTCAAAGAAAACCACCTGCCCCAAAGACTGTCCTTGGGCTGATTTCAAATTGAATGCTACGAGCCGCTGATGGACTACGCCAAGGCTGTTCACATGATCTGATAGTTCTACATATGCAGGATGATTTTGATCGATCACATCCATTTCTTGTAGATATTTAGGGATGTCCACATTCTGTGGTACGTGCAAAGCGCGAAAACCGAGCGGACAGCTGTACCAGATATAAGGTTCCGTATGGAATCCGATGATACAGGTCTTAACGCCGAGTACTTTACGCGCGACCTTACAGAAGGTGTCTAATAAATTGTCAGAGGTATAGACACCTAAAATGAGAGATATACGGCACGAGCTTAACTGCTCCGTATTCTGACCGATCTCTAGCAGTTTTAGTTCCATGTCTGCCTCTCTGGATGTTATGGAATATAGGATAAAAATTACAACCGACTAAATTGATACAATCAATAACAAAGATTCTATATTTACTCAACGTTAAAATCTCATTTATCGACTAAAGGATTTGTTAACTTATTTCTCTAAAGATACATTGATAGCTTAATACCTTGATATTTAAATATTAAGAATTACTTGAGAAAATATTCCTCTTATAAAAAATTACATATAATTATTTGAAATTCCTGAATTCATTTCAAATTGTTTCAATATCATCTGAGTTCTGAAATCTGAGGAAGATAAAAACAGCTCATTTTTCTTCTGATCTTTAGGTAAATAAAAGCTTTTGAATTTTCAAATATATAGAAAATACTTATTGTCACCTTCTGAAAAAATAGATCGCCAATAATATTAATTTGCCCTAAATTTATTTCTATTTTTTAAATATTCTTAATAATCATAAAATATTGAGTGATTTAAATAGTTTATTTATGCACTAAAACCAATTTTTTACGTAATCAAAAATATTAAAAGTTTACATTTTTTTACAGTTAACAATGACTTATAGGAACATTCTTGAATTTTCATGGAAAATAAAAATTAATTAGAGTGAATAAAAAAAGCGACAAAATATCGCTTTTTTATTCATTATAATCAGTTATCTGAAATCAGGGCAACTTGCTGCACATAGTTAAACAGCTTTTGCTTTGAGGCTGCCACTTCTTCTTCCGGTGCCTGATTTTTTAGATCACGATGCACACGTAAATAATGCTGACGTAAGGTATGACGCTCTGTCGCATTATAGGTTTTGGTAAATTCATTAATTGCAGGATCACCATCTTTCACGATACGGTCAACCCAACGCTGCAATTGTGCTGTCTTTTTCAAACCCTGTTTCGGAGTCAGATAAGACAGAATCACGGTTTCATTTTCATTACGAAGTAATTTACCAATACGTGAAAATTGACGACGGCGTGCTTCATGTGAACTGATTTGCTGGACATCCAGCAAAGCTTCAATCAGACGTTCTTCAACGGGTAAATTTTTAATTTGTTTCGCACTCAGTTCTGCCAACTGTGCGCCTAAAGCAGCCATACGCTGAACTGCTTTTTTCTGTTCGGTTTTACTTGCGCGTCCCTCTAAAGATTCAAAGTCTTCTTCAGTTAAACTGCTCGGTCGACGTGCCACGATTAATCTGCCTCATAAAATTTTGCCGCAAACAGTGCCTGAATTTCAGATAAGGCCTTTTCCTCATCTGCACCTTCAATCACCAAGCGTAAAGTTGTTCCTTTGCCCGCACCAAGCATCAGCAAGGACATAATATTTTTGGCATCAACCAATTTGTCCGACTTGCCAATCTGGATATTGGAACGAAATTTGGTGGTAACTTCAATGAGTTTACCTGATGCACGCGCATGTAAACCTAGTTTATTAATTACGTCAACAGTCGTATCAATCATGACCAGTGCTTCATTTCTCGGTGGAGGACTTGAATAGACCATTTTGCCTCAAGCGCTTTTTTTAGTCTATCCACAATATAAACAGAACGATGCTGGCCGCCAGTACAACCAATCGAGATGGTCATATAATGACGATGACCCTCAGCAAAGGTCGGCAGCCATTTGTCTAAAAAATGATAAATATCCTGGAACATGTCTTCGACCTGATCACTTTTTTCCAGGAATTCCTGTACCGGCTGATCCAGGCCTGAATATTTACGCAGCTCGAGTTCCCAATGCGGATTCGGCAAATGACGGACATCAAAAACATAGTCAGCATCTAAAGGAATGCCATGCTTATAGCCAAAAGATTGCAGAATCACAATCAGGTTATCGGTCTGCCCCAGCTTGTACAGCAAGGTATGTTTTAGATCATGCACGCTTTTATCGGTGGTATCGATATGCACTGTAGAGCGGAGCTGGATTGGCATCAGCAGGACTTTTTCTTCCTGAATACACTGATGCAGGCTCTTGAAACGGGCAGCCAAAGGATGCGGACGGCGTGACGCACTAAAACGGGCAATCAGCTCCTGATCCTGCGTGGTCAGATAGATGACATCCACCGTACCATGCTGTTGCAGCTGTTCAAACACATGGTCGAATTCCTGCAAATCTGCACGGGTACTACGTACATCCACCCCAAGCGCCAACTGTTCCAGATTATTTTCACAGTCCAGCTTCGCCACAATTTCAGGAAGTAAGGCCAAAGGCAGATTATCAATACAGTAATAACCCAAGTCTTCAAGTACCTGCAATGCAGAAGATTTACCTGAGCCAGATTGTCCTGTCACAATTAAAATGCGCTTCATGCCTTACGATCCTTTTACTTATCCAGCTGCATATTTGATCTGCAGATTATCAATCAGACGAGTTTTCCCTAATTTCGCCGCGATCAGAATCACGACATCCTGATTAAATTCATCAATTTTCTGCAATTCCGGTGTACGGGCTTCTATATAGTCCACTACCAGACCTGCATCTGTCAAAGTTTGACGGATACCAGCCAGTGCTTCCTCCAAAGTTTTACCTGCATGTAACTGCTGCTCAGCAGTTTTCAGACTCTGGAAAATGACTGGTGCTGTTGCACGTTCCTGCTCGCTTAGATAGCCATTACGCGAACTAAGTGCCAGACCATCTTCAGAGCGGGCAATTGGCACACCAATCACTTCCAGTGGAATATTCAGGTCTTGAACAAACTGACGAATCACAGCCAATTGCTGATAATCTTTCTGACCAAAGAAAGCATAGTTAGGTTGAACAATATTAAATAACTTGGTCACCACGACCGCCACACCATCAAAATGACCCGGACGCTGTAAGCCACATAGATCATTGGTGATACCAGATACACTGATATTGGTCAGACGTGGCTTATTACCATACATCTGCTCTACAGTTGGGGCAAAGACAATGTCACAACCCACATCTGCCAGTAACTGCTGATCCTGCTCTAAAGTACGTGGATAATTATCAAAATCCTCATTAGGTCCGAACTGGATCGGATTAACGAAAATACTCACAACAACGACATCACACAGTTTACGCGCCTCACGCACCAGATTCAGATGCCCCTGATGCAGGTTGCCCATGGTCGGGACAAAACCAATAATTTTACGCGCAGAACGTGCAGGATTGAGCGAAGCAGATAATCCTTGGATGGTTGTTTCTGTTTTCATGTTACAACTCGACTTGGAATGTTTGTTCAGGTGCTGGGAATGAACCATCTAAAACAGCCGCATGATAGGCTTTAAATGCATCCAGAATTGCAGTCGCACCAGACTGTTCTTTCATAAAGTTACGTACAAATTTCGCGGTATGGCCAAAGGTTAGACCAAGCATGTCTTGAACGACCAATACCTGGCCATCAGTGGCTGCCCCTGCTCCAATACCAATCACTGGAATATGTGGGAAAAGTTCAGTAATTTCCTGACCCAATTGTGCAGGCACGCATTCCAGCAACAGCACTGCTGCACCGGCTTCAACCACTGCCTTACAGTCAGCAATCAGTTGATCGGCCGCTTCACGGGTACGGGCCTGTAGCTTATAGCCACCAAAGACATGCACCGACTGCGGTGTGAGACCCAAGTGAACACAGACTGGGATCCCGTTACGGGTTAGAACCTGAACGGTTTCCGCCAACCAGGCACCACCTTCCATCTTGACCATTTGTGCACCGGCCTGCATCACCGTTTTTGAGCTTTGTAATGCATCATTCAGAGTGGCATAACTCATAAATGGCAGATCAGTCATAATCAGTGCATGCTGATTGCCACGGCGTACCGCTGCGGTATGGTAAGCCATATCTTCTACAGTCACAGGCAAGGTTGAATCACGACCTTGAATCGACATACCCAAAGAGTCGCCTATCAGAATACTGTCAACTTCAGCAATTTCCATGGCTTTGGCCATACTGGCGTCATAGCAAGTCAGGCAAGAAAATTTGCGTCCTTCCGCTTTATATCGTCTTAAATCACTGAGACTGATCATGAAGATGTTCCTCTATTATTGAAGTTCTCTCGAACATGCCAATAATTAAAAATTAAATATTTGCCCAATTCGTGCGGTCAAAAACCGTTAAGGTTGATTGCTTGACGATGTCCAGGTCTTTTAATGTGTTTCCATTCAGCTGCAAGTTGGCATCAATATCCAGTAATGGCACCAATACAAAGTCACGTTCCAGCACGCCCACATGCGGTACGGTTAACCGTTCATTTTGAATTTGTTCATCACCGTAAATGAGCAGATCCAGATCCAAGGTACGTTCACCCCAATGACGTAGACGCACACGCCCAGCCTCTTGTTCGAAGGCTTGCAGACGATCCAGCAGATCCAGCGGTGCCAGATCCGTAATTAACTGTACGACAGCATTAAAATAATTCGGCTGATCTTGTGGCCCCATGGGTGGGCTTTGGTACAAGTGTGAGGTTTTTACCTGCCCCAAACTTGCCAGCTTTTGCACGGCTTCAGCCAGAATCTGGCGTGAATCGCCCAGGTTACTTCCTAAACCGATATAGGTCACTGTCATTGTGTAGGCCCAAAAATAACCTGGCTTAAATCACGCTGTACCCGTTTACGCTTGGTAATTGGATGGTCTGCACCAATGTCGCCGCTGGCACTGGCCGCCACATGAGAAATCGGTTTGCTACGCTCATTCTCAAATTTGGCTTTACGCGCACGACGGCTACGTGGTTCCGGCTCATTCACCAGAGGTTCAATCTCGGTTGCTACATCTTGTGCAGCCAGGCGCTGTTCCAGATGTTCTTCCTGAGAAGCCTTGCGACGGCTCTTGGCACGCTGACGGTTATATTGGGCAATGGCACGCTCTTTTTCATCGCTGCCCATTTGCTGATAGGCTTCCCACCAGCTTCCCATACCCTGTGCAGTTTCATCGCCTGATTTTTCACGCAGCAACAAAAAGTCAAAGCCGGCACGGAAACGTGCATGACCTGATAATGCTTCAATTTGCTGTGGTTTTGGATTGAGCAAGCGGGTTTGCATTTCCCAGACTTCACGAATGAAAGTTTCCGCAAAGCGTGGAATCACAGTACGGGTAGCCTGACGTTTCAGTACATCCAGTCCTGCCTGTGCACGTGCTTCTGCAGGCACGGCCCCTTTAGACAGATAAAAATCACAGCGCTCTAGGAACGGTTGCCACAACAATACCGCATAGAAGAAAGCCGGATTGATGGTCTTGCCAATCGAAATACGCTGATCGGTATTTTTCGCTGCCAGTTCAATAAATGCAGTAATGTTTGGCTTGATATCGGCAAACAGCTGACGCCAGATGCCAAAATCGATCAGCATTGGCATCACACGATTCAGATGTCCCATAGTGAATAGCTTTTGCGATTCATCATAGAGACGGTGTGGAGACACATCACGTAGAAGCTGGGTCATTTCCGGAGTGAAAATATCCAGAATGGCTTTATCAATACTGAAATTGAGTTTGGCTGCAAAACGTAAAGTTCGCAGCATCCGGACCGGATCTTCCTCAAATCTTAGAGTCGGATCACCCAGTAAACGCAGCGTTTTGTGTTTAATATCATCTACTGCATTGCAAAAATCCAGCACGATACCTTTGCGTGGCTGGTAATACATGGCATTGATCGAAAAATCTCGACGAGCAAAATCCTGCTCAATGGTGCCCCAGTTATTATCGCGCAGGATCATCCCTGCTGCAGAGGTCACCGCTTTTTTAGGAGGCGCACGGAAAGTTGCCACTTCAACCAGTTCACGGCCCGAATAGACATGCGCCAGCTCGAAACGTCGTCCGATAATCCGACAACGCCGTCCGAACACTTCTTTAACCTGAGCTGGTGTAGCATTGGTCACTGCATCGAAATCTTTGGGATTTAAACCCAGCATCAGATCCCGGACACCACCACCTACGATATAAGCTTCATAGCCTGCCTTGGTTAAGGCATCAATCACATCGAGAATATAAGAAGGTAATTGAGCGGTTGATAAACCACATTTTGACGCGCGCAAAGTTTGCAAAAGACGCTGTCTCCTACGTCTGAACGTAAAATTCTAAGATGACGCTAATCATATCGCTTACACCGCTAAAGGGCAATTTGATTATGTCATTCTCATGGTTCAGATGGATGGCTTATTTACAATAAATTCAGCATGCTTACAAAGCCAGTTTATCCTTGTTTTTGGCAAATAAGGCCGGCCCGATGCCTTTGACCTGTTGAATATCTTCAATTGTTTTAAATTTACCATTTTTTTGCCGGTATTCAATGATCGCTTCCGCTTTCTTCTGCCCGATGCCATTTAACTGCTGTAACTGCTCAATACTGGCCTGATTCAGACTGATTTTATCAGCAGCTGAAGAGGCGGATAATGCAGGTTTAGCCAGATAATGGTTGTTTTCAGAAACGGGGGTAGCAGCAGCAATTTTCTTCTTCAGGCGTGCATCATGCTGCTGCTGACGTACTTTCCATTCTGCATAATCGGTTGCAGTTGCATGTACTGTTCCAATTGAAGTATAGGCCAGCCAAATGCCTAGCAGGACAGTATTAATCCATGCTGGACCTATGCGATGTTGTACTTTGTTCATGAGCGGCTCTTTGTTTTAATTCTAATTTGGCCTGTTCCCAGAGCTGATCCAATTCAGCCAATGACAGGCTTTCCAGATTGAGTTGCTGTTGTTCTGCCCGATCTTCCATCAGGGCAAAGCGAGTCCGGAATTTATGGATCGTGCCCAATAATGCCATCTCGCTTGAGACACCAAGTTTACGACCAACATTCACCAGTGAAAATAAGCAGTCTCCAAATTCTTCGAGTATTTGATCGGAATTTTGTCCAGCAACGGCTTCTTTGAGTTCAGCCAGTTCTTCTTCCAGCTTGCCATAGGCACCCGCGACATCTGGAAAGTCAAAGCCGATTTTGGCGACATTTTTCTGGATCTCATCCGCCTGTTGCAGTGCAGGTGCATGCTTGATCTCATCCAAACGTGAACGTGGCTTACCCTGTTTTTCTTTCTGCTTGATTTCTTTCCAGAGTACCGAGACATCTTCAGGACTCAGCTGTGCAAACTGTTCAGCCTGAAATACATGCGGATGGCGTCGGATCAGTTTATCGGTAATCGCCTGCACCACATCCTGAAAATCAAAAGCGCCCTGCTCGCTATACATTTGTGACTGAAATACGACCTGTAACAGCAAATCCCCTAGCTCATCCCGCACTTCATTGGTTTGGCCAGAGCGCACCGCTGCTTCAACCTCATAGGCCTCTTCAATCGCGTATTTGGTCAGAGATTCGGGAGTTTGCTGCCGATCCCATGGACATTTTTCACGTAACTCACGCATGACTTGGAGTAATTGTTCCACCGTAAAACCTCTTCTTTACCAAATAGCCGCATTATTTTGCCTGTTTCTTGTTATGCTCAAGAAAAAAAAGACAATAAGGAGATCAAGCACATGCACAGTATATTGATTAGTGGTGCAGCACAAGGAATTGGTGCCGCGACAGCCAGGCTATTTTACCAGCAAGGTTATAAAGTCGGAATTTATGATATTAATCTTGAACAGGCAGAACAATTGGCCCAGCAACTCGGTGAACATGCCAAAGCTGGCTTTCTGGATGTAACCGATTATGCATCATGGGAAACTACTCTATCTGAATTCGCATCCTGGTCAGGTGAAATCAATATTCTGGTAAATAATGCCGGGATTTTATATTCTGGTCCTTTTGAAGAAACGAATATTACTAATCACCATCGCACCCTTGACGTGAATATTAAAGGCGTCCTGAATGGCTGTCATGCTGCTTTACCCTACTTAAAGCAGGCTTCCTTTGCCCGGGTCATTAACCTGTCTTCAGCATCGGCGATTTATGGCCAAGCGGATCTGGCTTCCTATGCAACCAGCAAATTTGCGGTTCGTGGTTTGACTGAAGGACTAGATATCGAATGGCAAAAATATGGCATTCGGGTATTTGATGTGATGCCGCTTTTTGTTAGCACTGCAATGGTGAAAGATATGCAGGCCGAAAGTATCAAAAAAATGGGCGTGCATCTAAAAGCTGAGGATGTAGCGCAGGATATTTTCAAACTGGCACAGCTAAAAGATTCAATTTGGCAAGTGACCCATCATCCAGTCGGATTCAAGAGTAAGTTTTTATTTCACTTATCTCGAATGAGTCCACAGTTCGTTAACCGGCTGAGTAATTTAATGATTGCCAAACAATAAGAAATATTTTGGGCTTACTCTACTTTCAAACAGCTTGATGAATCTGAATCGTTGGAAATCTTAGGCCTTTACAAGAATACTCGCTTTGCCAGGCCACAGTGAGCATGCAACCCGCTAAAGTATAGTTTTGATAGGCATAAATTCCAATTTCTGGATGTTCACAACGTCCTCCATCTTGATGTGGATGAATCTGGGTATTCAGCTCATTCAGGTTCATCCGGATTCCAAGGCCTGACGCTTTTAGGACCGCCTCTTTGGTGGTCCAGACTTTAAACCAGTATTCAGGATCGTAATCTAATGCCTGCCACTGTTTCAGCTCTTCAGGATGAAAAGCGTGTTGGGCTAGGGCTTCAAAACGTACATTTCGATTAAGTTCTTCGATATCGATCCCCAAATTCTGAATATGTTTGCTTGTTGCTAATCCATAAAAGTTTTGGCTATGCGTATGATTAAAGCCATAGTCTGGATGGGCTGAAAGATAGGGTTTGCCGTATTCGGTGGCAGCAAAATCTGAAGACTGAACCGGTCGATTGAGTTGATCTGAAAGTAGCTGATTACGATGATTATAAATCGCAAGTTTACGCTGCTTAATTTGCTCTACTCGTGATTGATGAGGATCTGTGAAAAAGAACTGATCAATTTTTTGTAGATAAATTTGAATATTACGCGACAATGCAAAACTCTTAAAAACAGATCGACATCTGCATTTTACGTCGCCAGACAGAAAAAGAAAGCCTGTTCGAAAACAGGCTAATTTCATACATATTAGATAGAATCTGAAATATCAACTGGTTTTGCTGCTGCAGATTCTGGTGCTTTAAAGTTTAAGCCCGCTTTTTTCATCAGCTGTGGATATTCAACCAGTGCCATCGTCGAGTTTTTGGCAATACCCGTAACATCACTCAGTAAACCTTTAGCATCCATCAATGACATACCGCTATTAGAAAGACTCATTGGATTAGTCAGCAATTGCATCGATACCTGCTTACTATTCACGACCAATTCACGTGCAGATAAACCTGCAATTGCAAAGTTGGTCAGTGAATTTACCAAAAGTTGTTTCTGGCTCACACTTAATGCATTAATACGTTCAAGTGTTGCAGCTTCATCTTTTTTCGATGCTTCTAAAACTTCATCGGTCAGTTTGGTAATTTCTTTCTGGATTGCTGCTTTTTCTTTCACATCAGAAGTTGTTTTTAAGCTATTTAACTTGGTTTTCAATTCTTCGCTGTCCTTACGTTCAGCAAACAAGGTTGCCAGTGCAGTACGGCTCTGAGTAAACATAGCATTGGTAGCTTGGGCCTGTTTCAAAAAACCAGCCAAATCCAGATTTTGTGTAGATGTCCCAGTGGTGGTTTCAACTACTTTTGAAGCCAGACTGCTCAATGTTCCAAGACCTGCATGAGCTTGTGATGTTAATACAGCACTACCTACAATTAATACGCTTGCGATTTTTTTCATAATGTTTCCCCTCATAATTCCTTATTGAACTGCATCGGCCTTTTGCACGATCTGATTTAAAATTTTTGGTAATGCCTTGAACATCTGAATGTTGTACATTTCATGACGATGGGTGATATCAATACCCTTTAAATTGACTTCCTGTTGCAAGCCAACAGCTCCCACACGTTCCTGTTTTGCATTAAAACGGCGTGCTCCTCCAGCCAGTACCAAAGTGGCATCACAACTGGATTTGTCCACATTACATTTGATAGAGTCTTCTTTGACTTGGATCTTGAATGCCGGTTGTAAGCATTCGTCTTTTGGCACATACAAGTCTAATTTAAGCTGTTTTTTAAAGCCGGCATTTTCGGTCATTCTGGCAATCGACGTTTGTAAACTGGTCTGGCCTTTGAATCCTGAGCCAGTCGCATAAAATGGACGTTTAGACTGACTGGTAAATGCGTGATAAATCAGTGGCCCAAATCCATAAAATGGAATTTCACCTACTTGATCGGTATGTAGACTTGGACACAATACCCGTGCAAGTTTTGAGTCACCGACAGCCGCATGACTATCTACCAAAATACTGTCACCCGAACGTACTGGCAGACGGTCATTTCCACTTACAGGGAAATCCAACTGTGCTTTAACTTTAGCCCCTTGACGCTCAATTACTGTAGCTTCCCAAGTTGGAATTAATACTTCACGCTGGGCAACTTTTTCACGATTATAGACATGAATTTTCATTCCTGTAGTTAAACGTTCGCCGGCATCCTGAATCGTAATGGTTTCGCTACCGCCACTCGATACCTGCAAATCTGAACGGGTAAACTGAATCCCTTTCTGGAATTGCTGGCCCAATTTTACCAAGGCATTTTTAAGTGCAACTTCTTTACGCGTATCTAGTGAAAAACCCATACCTTGAGAAATAGTTTCATTAATTTCATCAGTGGCATGTGCGGAATAAATCACACGTCCTGAACGGTCGATCATTTCGGCAAACACTTCACTATGAACTACTTGCTGCTGGGTCATCTTTCCGACTTGCTGCTGATAACCAATCACAGGAATCACATTTATACGAATGAAAAATTCAGGCAGTTCACGCTGCAGCTGAGTTTCCTGATTGCTCAAACCTGTCTGCTCACTGATACTCTGTGCCAATGTGCTATAACGTTTATTCACCGGTGTAAGGGTGAATGAGGCATTTTCCCCAATTGCATCAGAAAAAATCTGTTCAATCAGATCCTTTGACTCACCTTGATAGGTCAAGACATCAACAACTAAAGTTTTAGGCTTATTCAATGCCTGACGGGTATTGGCTGAAATCTTGCTGAACTGGCTAGCACTACCACTCATCAATACAGGCAATGCCACTGCATAATCGCTGTCAGCATGCACCACCCGAATCAGATCTCCTGACTCTGAACTCAACTCATCATCTTTAGCAATACCCTGATTAAAGCCTTTGTCCAAAACCAGATAGGATTTCCAGCGATCAATTACCTTGGTCTGCACCTCAGATACTTTGAATTTCTTTTGGAGATCCTGAGCCAGTTGCTGAGTCAGAGTCAGCAAACTGCTTTGAAATTTCTGTTGAACTGCCTGACGGGTTGCAGCTGTTTCAATATCGTTTGCTAAGACCTGAATTGGCTGTGACAGAGTTGCACTATCGGTATAAATCACTTCCCCAGACAGGACATTGGTTAGCTTTAAACTTAAGGTAACAGGCAAAAAAATCTCGGCTGTAGATTCTTTTTGCACTACATATTCACTGGCGCGCAAAACTTCCAGCGAAGCCACATAAGATCGATGTTTATTCTGCTGAGAAATAGAGGCAACTACCTGATCTTGCAGAGCCTGTTTCAACTGCTGCTCGAAGGTTCGTGCAACCTGTTGACGAAGCGCTTCGTTCGATACTGCCTTGCTAAAGTCACAGGAAATCGACGAAGCATTTGCTTCTATATGGTCTGCTGATTGACGGCAAGGCAGTTCCAGCCCGTAAATTCCCTTAGCCGGAAAAACCTGAATATTCGCTTGCGCACTGACAGCACCCATGAGTGCTACAGCAAGCGCGACTTTTTTAAAGCTTATTTGCATTGGGTACCACCAATACATAAAGTGATGGTATTCCCTGCCTGCAAGCGTTCGGCATTAGATAGAACAGGATTCACACGACGCAGCTCTTTTGCAAGTTCGGCACTTAGAGGCTTTTCACTCTTATAAGTCATGGTCATTTCAACCAATTTGCCATCTTGGGTACGGATATCGATATTTTCAGCACCGTCCATTTCATCTAAAGCTACATAGAGGTCATCCCCCAAACGGCTAGAGACACTGCCCGATACGCTCTTCACAAAGAGAGTAATTTCTTTACCATACATGCTGCGGTTTTTCGAATAAGCCAGAATTTGTGGACCAACTTCAGTCAAAGTCATTTCACCCAATTTACGGGCAACATTGGTCCGGCAAGAATCTGTCGTTGCTGCTGTAGAGGATTCAGTACGAGTATCACCGCCCATCAGCGTGCCATCATCAACTGAATAAATTTTATAGCTGATTGCACCATCACACACGAATTGGCCCGTTGCACCTGAACGGCCACGATCAAAAATATGAGAGCTACCAACCATGAACCAGTCCGCTTTTTCCTGACGAGCAGCAGCTGCGAGTTTGGCCAGTTCTGCATCACTCAGTAATTGCTGAATGCTCATACTGCGCCCTTTTAAATAACGGCTACGGAACAGATCCGAATCCATTAAACGCAGGTCATATTTAGATGCCGAACTAGCAATCGCATTCAGTGTCTGGTTTTCTCGTTCTGGCTTTGTAGATGGTGTTTGATATTCCACATATTTCACAAAGCTTTGGATGTCATTCTGGCGCTCAGACTGGCTATAACGTGCTGACTCACTAGCGTTATAACTTGCTGAAGATGCAGATTTGCCTGAATTGTTATGACTGGATGAACGTGCTGCGACGCCTACGCCTGCACCATAGTAATTGTCATAAGCATAACCTGCTGCAGCCGATGACTTTCCTTTCGAGGAATAAGATGAACTTTCACTTGCTTTGGCACTTTCTTTCGCGTCATAGCTGGCTTTTTCATCATAGGCATAGCTTTTATCAGAGAAGTACGAAGTAAATTCTTTAACCGGTTTTGAATTGTCACGTGGTACACCGAAATACTCATCCATCACAATCATGATCGGACTGGTTCGACTAGCCTTTTTAGATAGCCCCAGATCATTTAAGATCTGACGAAATTCCTGATCATCCATTTCAATTGAAATAGAAGTCACTAGCTCTTTGTTGCCATTAGTTTGGCTACCACGATTAAATACGTAGCTATTGTCAACCTGTTTCACAATATCTGCCAGATGCGGCTGGGCATCTTGCATGGCTTGGGGACCATTAATTTTCTTGATTAAAGCAATGACCGCATCAGTTTTTGCATTATTCAATGCTTGATTACGTGTAGCTACCGGATCTTTTTTATTAATAGGGCTACTACCCTCACCATTTACTTTGATCAGTTCAGCGCACGCAAGGCTTGGTAAGCCCACCATACAGATTAAGGCCAATGCTGTTTTTTTCATGTTCCCCTCACACTGCCAAAATCCAGGCAATTATTTATTGTGATCTTTTTCAGTCAATTTTCATTCTTGTGAATGAGTTAACAATTTTATACAAATATAGTACATATAACATTAACATTTAATTTATTTTTATACTAAATGATTAGAATTAAACAAATATTTAATTTTTTCTAAATTTACAATTTAAGTTTACTAATATATTTTTATTTTCTTAGATATAAAAAAGCCTGCTTTCGCAGGCTTTTTTATTTAACTATGGCAATTAACCACGTTTAAATTTTTTCTCGGCTTTCTTAAATTTCTGTACATAACGACGGCGACGCGCAGCAGTCCGCTCGTCCAGTTGTGACTTGCGACCTTCAAACGGGTTTTCTGAGGTTTTAAATTCAATTTTTACTGGTGTACCTTCAAGTTTGTAAACTTTACGGAATACGTTTTCCAAGTAACGGCGATAGTCCGCAGGTGTCTTATCTACCTTATTACCATGAACCACGATAGTCGGTGGATTCTGTCCGCCCATATGCGCATAACGCATCTTAATGCGACGACCTTGTACAGTAGGCGGTTGGTGCGCTTCAGTGGCATCATTCAGGATCTGAGTCAGCTTCGCTGGTGATACTTTCAGATGTGAAGAATCATAAGCACGGTGAATCGACGGATACATCTCACCGACCCCTGTACCATGTAACGCAGAAATCAGGTGGATTTTCGCCCAAGGAATAAAGTCAAAACGACGCTCTACATCGAGCTTACATTGTTTACGATCATATTCGGACATGTTGTCCCATTTATTAATCGCAATCACCATAGCACGGCCAGCTTCCAGTGCATAACCGATCAGGTGCAAGTCCTGCTCTACAATGCCTTCACGGGCATCCACCACAATCACCACTACGTGCGCATCTTTCATCGCCTGTAAGGTTTTCACAATTGAGAATTTCTCAATCATTTCATCAACCTTACCTTTACGGCGTACCCCAGCGGTATCAATCAGGGTGTATTGACGACCATCACGCTCAAAAGGAATATAGATTGAGTCACGCGTCGTTCCTGGCTGGTCAAACGCTACAACACGCTCTTCACCCAATAGACGGTTTACTAGTGTCGATTTACCTACGTTTGGACGACCAATAATTGCAAGACGTAGACCAGTATTCTTGTCATGTTCTTCTGGACTTTCATCTTCAAGCACATCTTCAAGTACTTCTTCCAGCATTTGCTGTACGCCACGGCCGTGGCTGGCAGCAACCTGCATAGGCTCGCCCATACCGAGTTTATAAAACTCGACCAGAGCAGCTTCAGCATGCACACCATCAACTTTGTTAGCTACAAGAAAAACTTTCTTGCCCAAAGTACGCAGTTCACGAGCGATCTGTTCATCAGATGCCAGTAGTCCGGCACGTGCATCGACCACAAAAATGATCATGTCGGCTTCATGGATCGCAGTTTTAGACTGCTCAGCCATGTAGGAGTCAATACCGCCTTCATTTTCACCGATACCACCAGTATCCACGACAATGAAAGATTTGTTTTGATAGATCGCATCACCATATTTACGGTCGCGTGTCAGACCAGCAAAGTCTGCCACCAATGCGTCACGGCTCTTGGTTATCTGGTTAAACAGAGTTGATTTTCCGACGTTCGGACGACCAATGAGCGCAATTACGGGTTTCATAGATTAACCTTTATTCAATATCAGGCTGTCTAAAAATGGCCTGAACATCAGAAAGTTTTGGAAGAAAAAGGGAATAGGATTAAAGCCTAAAATAAATAAAAACACGGGGCATTGAACATTCAATCACCCCGCGTAAAAAATACGGTTGGCTTATTTTAGCATAAGCCAAACAAAAATTAACGATTCTGCCAGATGCTTAATGCACCCTTGCGAGTCGAAACATAGAGCTGGTTGTCAATTACACGTAAATGACGCACTTCACCAGAAGTTTTAGCACGGCCAATAATCTGCCCTGTTGATGGATCCAGCAGGTGCAATACTCCGTCCAGATCACCTACGACAAGCTCAGTTCCGAGCATTACCGGATTGCTCAGCTGACGATTCAACAACTGATCATTTTCCCATAAAGGCTGACCAGTGGTAATTTCATAAGCACTGATTTTACCATCAGTTTGGGCAACGAAGACGCCATTGCCCACCACTTCCGGACGCTGGATACTGCTGGCATCTTCGCTCCAGATCACCTGTTGTGAAGCCAGATCAAATACAGTCACCTGACCTTGATAGCTGGTGGTCACAATAAACTGACCTGCTACGACAGGATCACCGTCAATATCGATCAAACGCTGAATGTCCGAACGACCATCCGAGATTGCAACACGGCGCTGCAATTTAGGCACACCACTTAAGGCATCGATTGCATAAATATAAGCATTTGAAGTCGCAATCAATACATTACGCGCATCTAAAGGCACCGGAGCCGCCATGCCACGCAGGCTAAACTGGACATTCGGTAAATCATAGGTCCAGACCTGAGCGCCTGAGGCCACTTCGTGAGCATATACAGTACCGTCATTAGTGACAGTAATTACGCGACCTGCATGAATCAAAGAAGGCGCCAAGATGGCACCAGTCAATTGTGCAGTCCAGCGTTGTTCGCCAGTCTGCTGATCCAGTGCGATCAGTTGGCCTTTGTTGCTGCCAACCACCACGATCCCATCAGCGGCTTCAACGCCAGAGCTTAACGTATCTTTGCTGACTTTTTTCTGCCACAGGCGCTGCTTGCCATTAAAAGCAGTGACTTCACCTTTAGGGTCGATCGCAAATACGACTCCGTTATCCGCATCCAGACGTAAACGTAGCGGATCAGCCTTCTCTGTTGAAGAAACACTGGTCGAAAATACAGGAACAAGTGTTTTAGTCTGACTGATTTTTGGAAGTGGATTCGGTTTTACTTCTGGTACTTTATTGGTCTTACCCGCACAGCCAGCGAGTGCAAGAGTTAAAACAGTTAAAGCACAGGTGATTTTATATGTTCTGTTCATTCAGCTTCTTCCACTTGTGTTTCTATAATTGGGCGTTCGATTTCCGGGTCATCGACCAACACGCCTACGCTTTCGAGCTTAATTTGTAAAATTTGACGTTCTTCTTTACGTTCAATCAAAGCATCCCATGCACTTTGATATACTTTTTTGGCATTTTCAATATCATTTTTGGCAACATAGATATCGCCACGTGCTTCATCGGCGGTTGCTTTAAATGCAGGTTCAGTCACTGCATCCAAAGTTTTCAGGGCTGCATCATATTTTTTCTGTGCTAATTGTGCATAAGCCAGACGCAATTTAACGACCTGAACCAGGCCTTTATCATCAACTTTAGAGTTTTCAACTTTTTGTAATGCTTTCTCAGCGGCAGCGTAATCCTGCTTGTCATAAGCCAGTTTCGCCATGACCAACTGGGTTTGAATCGCTTGAGCTGAATCTGGCGCTTCTTTGACAATCTTGTCTGCAGTTTCAGATAGCTTGGCAAAAGCATCACCATCTGCAGCCTGTGCTTCATCCATCAGTTGCTGAACCTTGGCAGTCTGCATTTGCGATTCCGCCAGGTTTTTCTTCTGCCAATATTCCCATCCGAAAAAGGCAATCAGCGCAACCAGAATCCCGATAATGATCGAAGAACCATACTTCTTCGTGAAGGATTTTAAACTTTCAAGTTGTTCATCATCAGTCATTGCGCTCATGCGATTACCTTTTTCCTAATGTTTTATCGATTATTTTGAAGAAATTTTAGTACTGAAAAATGCGACAAAGTCAGCAAATGGCACAGTAGATTGCTCTGCAGTCGCCAGCTCTTTCACCGTAAAGCTTTGTGCTTCAAGTTCACGCTCACCGATAATGGCTGCATATAAAGCACCGGCCTGATCGGCTTTTTTCATTTGGGACTTCATTGAACCTTGTGAGCCGACTTTCAGACGAATGTTACTGCCTGCAGCTCCCAGTTGATCACGAATCTGTTCGGCCAATACCAGTGCTTTACCTTGAGAAGCAGGATCGGCAACCAGGAATACTTCGCAATCACGTACTGGCGTATTGTCTTCAACCTGTTCCAGTAGAAGCAATAAACGCTCCATCCCCATCGCGAAACCAACTGCAGGCACAGATTGATCCGCTTTGCCTTTCAATTGACCGACTAAGCCGTCATAACGACCACCAGCACATACAGTACCTTGTGAACCCAAGTGGGTAGTCGTCCATTCAAATACGGTTTTATTATAGTAGTCCAGACCACGTACCAGTTTTTGATTGATGACAAAGCTAATACCGGCATCTGACAAATACTGTTGCAACTGGTTAAAGTGTGCCAGTGTTTCTTCACCCATAAAGTCGTGAAGTTTAGGCGCATTTTCTAGGATACTTTGAGTTTTGGCATCTTTCGAATCCAAAATACGCAGTGGATTAGTCGTCAGACGGCGCTGAGAATCTTCATCCAGATCCGCTTTATGCGCTTGCAGGAACTCTACCAGTGCCGCACGATACGCCGCACGTTCATCAGACTCGCCCAAAGTATTTAGTTCGAGTTGCACCTTGTCAGCCACGCCCATACGTTTCCATAGACGTGCTGTCATCAGGATCAGTTCTGCATCTTGATCAGGCGTTGCCACACCAAATGTTTCCACGCCAAACTGGTGGAACTGACGATAACGGCCTTTTTGCGGTTTTTCATAACGGAACATCGGTCCGATATACCAGACTTTCGGGGTCGCACCACGAAGCAGGTTATGTTCCAGCATCGCACGTACACAGCCCGCTGTTCCTTCAGGACGTAAAGTCAGAGACTCAGGCGGATTACCTTTGTCCAGGAAGGTGTACATTTCTTTTTCAACGATATCTGTGGCATCACCGATTGAACGTTTAAACAGATTGGTCTGTTCAACTATCGGCAAACGGATCTGTTGATAGCCATAGGCATCCATCAGACCTGACAGATGCTGTTCAAGACGTCTCCAAGCTGGGGTTTGCGTTGGGAGAATGTCATTAAAACCTTTGATTGCGACGATTGAACTCATGATCTACTCAGAAAAACTTGTGCGAATAATTTCTTTTGATTTGGCTTCTTCAAGCTCGGAAACACGTTGACGAACCATTGATTCGATTTCATCAACCAGTTGATTGGTATCGATTAAATGGCTCTTTTCACCATTACGATACACCAGTGAGCGCGGACTTGCACCTACTACACCGATATCGGCTTCTTTGGCTTCGCCCGGACCATTCACTTTACAGCCAATTACAGACACATCCATCGGAACACGGACATCTTCCAAACGTTCTTCAAGGGTCTGCATTACTTTAATCACGTTAAATTCCTGACGTGAACAGCTTGGGCAGGCAATGAAGTTAATTCCGTTAGAACGAAGGCCCAGCGATTTCAGGATATCAAAACCAATCTTGATTTCTTCTTCAGGCTCAGCTGCCAGAGAAATACGCATGGTATCGCCAATACCTTCCATCAGCAGACCACCCAAAGCAATCGCTGATTTCACTGAACCAGTACGATACACACCCGCTTCAGTCACACCCAAGTGCAGTGGATTATCAATCTGTTTAGACAGCAGACGATAGGCATCCATCGTCAAAAACACGTTTGATGCTTTGACCGATACTTTAAATTCATGGAAATTCAGACGATCCAGAATGTCGATATGACGCATCGCAGATTCCAGCAATGCTTCACCTGTTGGCTCGCCATATTTCTTTTGAATATCTTTTTCCAGTGAACCGGCATTCACGCCAATACGCATGGAAATGTCGTTATGACGTGCAGCCGCCACGACTTCACGAATCTTGGCTTCTGAACCGATATTACCCGGGTTAATACGCAAACAGTCTGCACCCAGATCAGCAACAGCCAGCGCAATCTTATAGTCGAAGTGAATATCTGCAACCAGTGGTACGTCGACTTGCTTACGGATTTCACCAAATGCAGCCGCTGCCTCCATACTTGGGACAGAGACACGCATGATATCCGCACCTGCATCTACACAACGCTGAATTTGTGCAACAGTTGCTGCGACATCGCAGGTTTCAGTATTGGTCATTGACTGAACAGTGATCGGTGCATCACCACCGACATAGACAGAACCGACACGGATTTTACGTGTTGGACGGCGCTGAATTGGATTTACGATCATGATTTCGCCCTATCTGCTCACCATTAACGTGATAAACGGAAATCTGCTTTTCCGTTAACCGTATAAGGTGACAATGCAATACTTTCATTATTTAAACTGAGTGATACTGCTGTCGCATCATCCAGTCGGATCTGGAATGGCGCTTCACCGCTCAGCTCTATAGTAGACGCTTGACGGCCAGTGGCTAGCACGTTACCGCCTGCATCTACAATATGCACAGAGGTTGGACGGCTAAAATCAAGCTTAAGCTGATCACCGGACATGGCAGCACCGGCATCCAGATTCAAAATCTCAACATCAGAAGAAGTGTCAGCAACTTCAGCATTATTTGAACTGCTTTCTGACCAGTTCTGGATCATGGCGACCAGTGCACCCAAGATCAGTACTACGACCAGCGCAATCAGACCGCGTTTTAACCATTTGCGGTTACGATCACGCTTTGATCCTGGCAATTTACCCATGATCTTGATTGGAGAATCTTTCAGAGCATGCGTTGCAACCATACCGGTATCATTGGCATAAATTTCATCAAAACGCTGAATCAGGCTAGAAGCATCGACACCGAGATATTTGGCATAGGTGCGGTAATAACCCTTAATAAAAGTCGCTTCAGGCAAGGATTTATAATCATCCTTTTCCAAGGCATTCAGGGTTTTTACCGGAATATTGAGTTCTTTGGCAACGTCTTCAAGCTCACGTTGCTGATTAATACGAATCTTGCGTAAGTACTCGCCTGGACGCTGAACATTTCCTAACGCGTTTGGAGCTACGCTCGAATTATTCGAATCTGAATTAGGATTTACTTCCATACGGCCTCAGTACTGTACTGTAATTGCAAATAACGTTGGTATTCCGGGCTTTCAGGGAACAATGCACGTAATTGATTGACCAAAACCTGCATGCCTAACTGATCGCCACTGGCACGCGCAGTGCGAATGCCAATCCAGAGCGCACGGGCACTCTGGTTTTTCTGCCCCACGCCACGTACAAACTGTTCATACATTTGAGTCGCGGCCGGGAACTGCTGGTTCAGATAAAAAATTTCTGCCAACTCTAACATTGATATATACGAAGCGCGATTAGCCTGTAGTGCCTGTTTGAATGATTTTTCAGCATTCGCCAGATCCCCCTGTTTCAGGTAAATCCGCCCCATATTTTCAAGGGCACGAAATCGCTGGTCATAACCTAAAGTTGCGCCAGCAATTTCGAACTGCTCAATCGCATCTTTATAGCGCTCAAGCTGATATAAATAGGTGCCGTAGTTATTTCGTGCCTGGGCATTCTTTGGATCTGCCGAAATTGCACGCTTGAAATAACCTTCGGCTTTTTCAAGATTAGGTTTACTGCCTTCCTGCTGAAGCAGCACCCCCATCATCATATTGGCTTGCGAATCACGCGGATTAGTTTCCAGTGCCTGATCCAGCGCACGTTTGGCTGAATCCAGATCACCGTTTTTAAGATATTCAACCGCCAACTGAGTACGAACCTTGGTGGCTTTTTCCGGATCCTTCTGACCTAGATCTGGCGTTTGACACGCAGTTAAAACCAAAGACCCACATACTACTGAAACCAAAGCAAGTTTAGATGTCAGACTACTCAATTGGCGACCTCTTGTTATCCTTGTGAGCGCATAATCTCATTGGACTGCGCAATTTTCTTTTTCCACTGTTCCGCACGACGGGTACGGTCAGCAACTTGTCCTACCAGTTGTCCACACGCAGCGTCGATATCATCACCACGTGTCTGACGAATCGTACACACAAAACCGGCATCAGACAAAGTTTTTTGGAAAGAAATAATCCGGTTACGGCTTGAACGGCCATATGGCGCATGCGGGAACGGGTTAAATGGAATCAGGTTAATCTTGCTTGGCAGATCTTTAAGCAGCTTGATCATCTGCTGGGCATGTTCAGGTTTGTCATTTACGCCATCCAGCATCACGTATTCGATGGTCACGTGCTTACGCGCACTTTCATTACCATCTTTAGTGATGTAGCGCTGACAAGCGGCAATAAGCTGCTCTAGCGGATATTTTTTGTTGATTGGCACCAGTTCATTACGCAGCTCGTCATTGGTTGCGTGTAATGAAATCGCCAAAGCCACATCAATATCTTGCGCCAACTGGTCAATTTTCGGCACGACACCAGATGTTGAAAGCGTTACGCGGCGTTTAGACATGCCATAAGCAAAATCATCCAGCATAATGCGCATAGAGTTTAATACAGCATCATAGTTCAGCAATGGCTCGCCCATGCCCATCATCACCACATTGGTCACTGAACGCTCACGCTCAGCCACAGGCACTTCTTCCATATAGGAGTAGTTGGCCATCCATAACTGACCAATGATTTCAGCTTGAGACAAGTCACGCTGGAAACCTTGCTTACCGGTTGAACAGAATGAACAGTCTAGGGCACAGCCCACTTGTGAAGAAATGCACAGGGTCTTACGTGAGCCGGTTTTGTCTTCTGCCGGAATCAACACGGTTTCAACCAGAGAACCGTCACCATCACCGACACGGAACACCCATTTACGGGTACCGTCTTTGGAATAGTTTTTATGCACCACTTCTGGCGCTTTAATTTCACAAATCTTTTCCAGTTTTTCACGCAGCTTGCCCGAGATATTGGTCATCTCGGCAAAATCAGTCACGAAATACTGATGAATCCATTTCATCACCTGACCGGCACGGAACTTCTTCTCGCCCATATCTTCGAAGAATTTTTCCATTTGCGGACGTGACATGCCTAGTAAGTTCACTTTTTCCACAGAATTTTGCTGTGCAGGAGTGGACGGAGATTGTTGCTGTGCATCAGAAACTGCTGATGTAGCGACCACTTCAGTACTCATGTGTATACCTAAACCATGTCTAAAGATGAAAGGAGAAGCTCAATATCTGAGCAAAGAATTATTCAGAGAATAAAAAAACCAGATAAGTATAATAACACTTATCTGGTTTGAATACTGCGTATTAACGAGTACGTGGAGCAATCTCAGTTTGCGCGAAGAAGTAGTTAATTTCGCGGTCAGCAGATGCTACAGAGTCAGAACCGTGAGCAGCGTTTTCGTCGATGCTTACAGCGAAGTCTGCACGGATTGTACCAGGAGCGGCTTCTTTAGGGTTAGTCGCGCCAAGGATGTCACGGTGAGCAAGAACAGCGTTTTCGCCTTCAAGAACTGAAACAACAACTGGACCAGAAGTCATGAATGCAACTAGGTCACCGAAGAAACCACGTTCTTTGTGCTCAGCATAGAAGCCTTCAGCTTCAGCTTGAGTCAGGTGTTTCATTTTAGTCGCAACGATTTTAAGACCTGCTTTTTCGAAACGAGCAAAGATGTCACCGATGTGGTTTTTAGCAACTGCGTCTGGTTTTACGATAGATAATGTACGTTCAATAGCCATGATTGGCTCCTTAAGTCAATTGTTGACATGAAAATTTGCCGCATTATACCGAATAATGGACTTTTTTCTGCCTTTAAACTGTAAAAAAATTGCTTTTTTCAATTGGCAATTAACGTGCTTCGTCAATCCATGCCATTTGAATGGCTTCCAGAAGCCCTTCGGTTGATTTGGTTGGATCATCTTCAAAATCAGGAAGTGCACATACCCAGGCATGCAGGTCAGTAAAGCGAACCCATTGCGGATCCACGTCTGGATGCGCTTCATACAATTCAATCGCGATATCGAGGGTATCAGTCCAACGTAAACCCATGTCTATTCCTAAGCCTATTTACTGTGATGTAGTACTTTAGCAAATCTGCAAAATTCTGCGAGCCTTTGCCAGATCATCTCGTGATTTTTTACAACATGATATTAAAAAAAGGTGCCGTAAATACAATCATGGTGGCCACCAGCGCGCCCAATATGGCTCCTACCGCCACATCACTTGGATAATGCAAGCCTAAAACCATTCGGGAGATCGCGACCAGAATGGCAAATGGCAACATTAAAAACAGCAAAAAAGGTACGATATAGCCCAGCACAATGGTCACCATCACTGCATGCAAGGTATGTCCCGAAGGAAAACTAAAATGATCCAGCGGATGCTCACAGAGCCGAATCACCTGATGCACCTGATAAGGACGTGGACGTACTGTTTTAGTTTTTAACAGTTTATAAATTAAGGTTCCGATCATACTGCCAAACACCAGATAAACAATCTGCAAGGTATACATCAGGCCCTGAATCAGCCAGACGGCAATTAGCATCAAATACCAGAATACGCCATTGCCCAACCGGCTAATGATTTTAAAAAAAGCTGCAATGCGTTCTGAATGTGAAAAATGATTAAGATAAATACAGCCTTTTAAATCAATTTCTAAAAATTTTAGTTTTGCATTCTGAAATTTCATTGTAGAGCTCTTATTGTTTTATGCCCTGTATTTCAGGTTTTGCACGACTGAAAAATAGAGCTTGTTCAAATTGACACATGAGATAATCGCTATTCACCTTTTTAGTTTGTTAATGTCCGCATCCTTCTGTAATCGTTATAAATCGCTTAATTCAGACATCTAAAGATGAATTCTTACTACTATCCCAACCCAATCAGCCAACTTTTCCGATCATGTTGCAGCTGTAAACAAGTACATCCATGATCATTAGCGATCACTGCTCCACCGCTGGCCATCGCCTCCTGCACTATATTTTCTAACCTTTCAATCCGACCTATCTGAACTGTTAATAGATGATTTATGTATACTGGCATTCATTGAAATACGTCTGGATCACTACATTCAATTCATTCTTTGAGAATACTAGCCTTTAACAAAACCTGAGAAGGATCGAATGTGTTTTGAGTATAGTGCAGTTATAGCGCACAAGACTTTGGTGAAAATGTATCTGTAAGCCGCTTCTTGCCTTGCTCTTACTCAAAATTCGGCTATTTCCAAGCATTTAAAAGTTAATGAGATATAACTATCTATACTTTTAAGTATGGGGCTCGGGTGTGACTGTTTTATGAATTGATTTATGGGAGCTTAGCATTTCTTACATTATCAAACTTGCTGATGCTTTATGTCTGTTCCATCTACCTTTTCAATTTCTTTACTATACTTATGCTCAACCAATAACCGATTAAATACCTGATCCATGCCAATGAATTCAACTTGTAAAATAGTTGCCATTTTTGAATATGATTTATTTTTTGAGATAACCTTTTATCTTCAAATCCCCAGTCAACCAACAAAGCTGCTCCAAGCAATAAAATTAAAATTAAGACAGCTAACCACAAACTTAATGAAAGCCAACTACCCCCACAATACATCACGATAAATAATCGTTTGGATTTGCTGCCATGAAGTTTTGGTATTTTTTAATTCGAATGCATATTGCTCAAACTCTTGATCACCTGCTCCTACTTCAATCCAAACATAGATATGATTTTCTATATTAAAAATTCAGTTCGATCTTTCATCTTATCTTTTTATATTTATTTAAATTATTATTCGACTATATAAAAAAACCCACTCTAGTGAGTGGGTTTTCGCATTCAAATCAAATGATCCAAGAAATTAGTTTTTCTCTTTATCAACGATTTTGTTTGCTTGGATCCAAGGCATCATTGCACGCAATTTAGCACCAGTTTGTTCAATACCGTGTGCAGCGTTTTGACGACGACGAGCAGTCATAGATGGGTAGTTCAACGCACCTTCTTGGATAAACATCTTCGCATATTCACCAGATTGGATACGTTTAAGCGCATTACGCATTGCTTCACGAGACTGTTCGTTGATTACTTCAACGCCAGTTACGTATTCGCCGTATTCAGCATTGTTAGATACTGAGTAGTTCATGTCAGCGATACCGCCTTCGAACATCAAGTCAACGATCAGTTTAAGTTCGTGTAGACATTCGAAGTAAGCCATTTCAGGCGCATAACCAGCTTCAACCAGAGTTTCGAAGCCCATTTTAACCAGTTCAACAGCACCACCACAAAGAACCGCTTGCTCACCGAACAGGTCAGTTTCAGTTTCTTCACGGAAAGAAGTTTCGATGATACCAGTACGGCCACCACCTACACCTGAAGCGTAAGAAAGCGCAACATTACGAGCATTACCAGAAGCATCTTGGTGGATCGCGATTAAGTCAGGAACACCTGAACCACGTTGGTATTCAGAACGTACAGTGTGACCAGGAGCTTTAGGCGCAACCATGATTACGTCCAGGTCTTTACGTGGAACAACTTGGTTGTAAAGAACAGAGAAACCGTGAGCAAATGCTAGAGTCGCGCCTTCTTTGATGTTTGGCTCGATCACGTCGCGGTAAAGTTGAGCTTGGAACTCATCTGGAGTCAAGATCATGACTACGTCAGCTTGAGCTACAGCAGCAGGAACTTCAGCAACTTTAAGACCAGCGTTTTCAGCTTTTTTCCAAGAAGTAGAATTCGCGCGTAGACCAACAGTTACGTCAACGCCAGAATCTTTAAGGTTAAGCGCGTGTGCGTGACCTTGTGAACCATAACCAATGATTGCTACTTTCTTAGATTGGATAATAGATAAGTCGCAGTCTTTATCGTAAAAAATTTGCATTGCTGTCTCCGCTTAAATGCTTGTGTGTCCGTTTCATCAGGCAATGATCCTTGATCACATTGCCTGAAGCCCCCTTCTTATTAGAATGAGGAAATAATTTAAAAAATTTAGATGGTTAGTACTTTTTCGCCGCGTGCGATACCTGATACGCCTGAACGCACCACTTCCAAAATCGTGTTTTCTGCTAATGCATCAATAAAACCGTCGATTTTTTCAGTCGTACCCGCGATTTGAATCGTGTAAGTTGTTGGTGTTACGTCAACCACCTGACCACGGAAAATATCGGTCGTACGTTTGATTTCATCACGGGTTGCACCTAAAGCTTTCACTTTGATCAGCATCAACTCACGTTCAATGTGTGCACCTTCAGACAGATCCACCACTTTAACCACTTCTACCAGCTTGTTCAGCTGTTTGGTGATCTGTTCGATCTTGTGATCATCACCATAAGTCGTCAAAGTCAGACGTGAAAGTGTTGGGTCTTCAGTTGGCGCAACGTTCAATGTTTCAATGTTGTAGCCGCGTTGTGAGAATAAACCCACCAAGCGAGAAAGCGCGCCTGCTTCGTTTTCTACGAGTACAGAGATAATATGTCTCATTTCGTGCGCTCCCCTTTTGCTAACCACATATCCTGCATCGATTGACCCGCAACCAGCATTGGATATACGTGTTCTGTACGGTCAACCATTACGTTAATAAATACGCACTTATCATTGATTGCCATCGCTTCTTCTAGCTTAGACTCAAGCTCGTCTGCATGGTCAATCTGAATACCTACATGACCATAAGCTTCCATCAATTTTGCAAAGTCAGGTAAAGACTCTACATAAGAGCTAGAATGACGGCCTTCGTAGTTCATGTCCTGCCACTGTTTCACCATACCTAAGGCACGGTTGTTCAGGCACAGGATTTTAACGTTCAAGCCATATTGCTTACAGGTAGAAAGTTCCTGGATACACATCTGAATAGACGCTTCACCAGTAATACAAACCACTTGCTGATCTGGGAATGCAAGTTTCGCCGCCATCGCATATGGCAGACCTACACCCATCGTACCTAGACCACCAGAGTTGATCCATTGACGAGGACGTTTGTAGCGATAGTGTAACGCGCCGAACATCTGGTGCTGACCAACGTCAGACGTGATGATCGCTTCACCATTGGTGATTTTGTCTAGAGCACGAACCACTTGCTGAGGCTTCATTGAGCCATCAGTCGGTACATCGAACTTCAAGCCATGAACCTGACGCCATTCATCAATCTGTTTCCACCATGCCGCAATCGCTTCAGGATTTGGCTTGGACACATTCATTTGCTTCAACTGGTTCAGCATTTCGTTCAGCACAGGTTCTACTGCACCCACGATTGGAATGTGCGCCATGATGGTTTTAGAAATGGTCGCCGGATCGATGTCAATGTGAATGACTTTGGCATTCGGACAGAATTTCGCCGGGTTATTGGTTACACGGTCATCGAAACGTGCGCCTACACACAGAATCACGTCTGCATTGTGCATGGTCATGTTGGCTTCGTAAGTTCCGTGCATACCCAACATGCCGATGAATTGTGGATCATCGCCTGGGAATGCGCCAAGGCCCATCAGGGTATTGGTAACCGGGTAACCCAATAGATGTGCAAGCTCAGTTAATTGTGCTGAAGCATTGCCCTGAACCACGCCGCCGCCTGAGTAAATGACTGGGCGTTTCGCATGAATCAGTTCATCAATCGCTTTACGGATTTGACCTGAGTGACCACGATATGGTGGTTGATACGAACGCATCTTCACTTTTTCAGGATATTCGTAAGCAAATTTCTCTGCCGGGTTGGTTGCATCTTTAGGAATATCAACTACGACTGGACCTGGACGGCCAGATGACGCGATATAGAATGCTTTTTTGATAATTGAAGGAATTTCGCTGGCATGGCGAACCTGGAAGCTGTGCTTCACGATTGGGCGAGAAATACCGACCATATCAGTTTCTTGGAACGCATCCTCACCGATCAAATGGCTTGCAACCTGACCAGACAGGATCACCATTGGAATGGAGTCCATATAAGCCGTTGCAATTGGAGTAACGGTATTAGTCGCGCCTGGGCCAGAAGTGACCAGCACAACACCAGTTTTACCTGTTACGCGTGAGTAAGCATCCGCCATGTGACCGGCAGCTTGTTCGTGACGTACGAGGTAATGATTAATTTTGTCTTGTTGAAATAGCGCATCATAAATATGCAGTACTGCGCCGCCTGGATATCCAAAAACATGTTCAACGCCTTCATCCGCTAATGCGCGAACGAGCATTTCACCACCAGATAGAAGTTCCAACGTGATTCACCCTATATTATTCACTGCACAAATGGGAGGCATTTGCAGTGTTCATTCATTAACTGTCTGCACTGTTATAGCACACAAATTTCATAGTTTTCAAAGCAATAGGAATAAAAAATCCGATCTACCTGCTGTTCGAGCAATACAAGATCTAAAACATGTTGGGGTAAACATATTTTGTTCGCTTTGTTCAATTTTTCGGCTAGAAAAATTGCCCATTGCATGACATGACACTTATTCGAAGGGTGATCGATCTAAGGCATATAAAACTATTGCTGCATTCTTGTGTTTTCAGCCTTTAAAGTCAAGTTTAAAAAACAGGCTATTATTGTTTATACGTCTAAAATTTGCTGCTTTTACAGGCAATTTCGACTTTAACTCTGGTTTTTAGCTTTAAAATTCTAATTTAAATTAATAAATTTCATATACTTAAAACTTTAATTTTATAAATTTTTAATATGTCTTATATAAAAAAATTGAATGAATTTTTAAGAAATTCAATGCAACTGTTTATAAATAAATTTTTTTTATATAAAATTACTCTTTTTAGGTATCAGCTCAAAACATTAAGATCACTACTGATCACAAAATTAATTGAATTAAAAATCATCTTATGGCAAAAAATTCTCTACAATAACAACCCTATTTAACCGCTTGAAATTTTCAGGACTTTTACTCATGAAAAGATCTTTCCTGACCGCATTAAGTTTTGCCACTACGTTTGTTTTAGGTGTAGCAAGCAGCTCTGCTTTAGCGATTGAATATTATAAATGGGTCGATGCCAAAGGCGTGACTCACTACACTAAAACCCCGCCTCCTAAAAATGCCAAGCACAAAAGCAAAGTAGAAACCTATGGCTGGAACAATTCCGCGCCTACCCCAGCAAGAACAACCGAAAATGAGAACCAGACCGAAACGGGTAACTCAAACTCATCTGCACCTGTGCCTGTCGTTTCTGAAAATGAGCAGCAACAGCGTGAAGCCAATGAAGCTTTACAACGTGGTCAGTCTGAGCGTGTAGCCTTCTAATCATACTCGTCTGCCAATTTAGATTTTTCCTGCAGAATCCCGTACGCAAAATTCACTTTTAGGTGCATTTTGCGCTATGCTGTGCCTTATATTTTTTTTAACCGTTCTCTTGTATTACGTATATGACTACTCACATTGACTCAGAATATCAAGCCAGTGCGATTGAACCTCAAGTCCAGCAGGACTGGGAATCTCGCAAAGCCTTTAAAGTTGCCGACACTGTAGAAGGTCCACGTCGTTATATCCTCTCGATGTTCCCTTACCCAAGTGGCAAACTGCATATGGGTCATGTGCGTAACTATACCATTGGTGACGTGATCAGCCGCTTTCACCGTTTAAAAGGTGAAACTGTATTACAACCCATGGGTTGGGATGCTTTCGGTCTTCCTGCGGAAAACGCTGCAATTGCACACCAGGTCGCTCCTGCAAAATGGACTTTCGAAAATATTGATTACATGCGTAATCAGTTGAAGAAACTTGGCCTGTCTGTAGATTGGGATCGTGAATTTGCCACCTGCACACCAGAATACTATCGCTGGGAACAATGGCTATTCGTTCAGCTTTATAAAAAAGGCCTGATCTACCGTAAACTTTCTACAGTCAACTGGGACCCAGTAGACCAAACAGTTCTTGCCAATGAACAGGTTGAAAATGGTCGCGGCTGGCGTTCAGGTGCATTGGTTGAAAAACGTGATATTCCAATGTACTACTTCCGCATCACTGATTATGCGCAAGAATTACTGGACGATCTTGAAACACTGAAAGACGGCTGGCCACAACAAGTCCTGACTATGCAACGCAACTGGATTGGTCGCTCACAAGGTATGGAAATCACCTTCCCTTCAGCGAATCCGGAAGTCTATGCAGACGGTTTAACTGTATTTACCACGCGTGCCGACACATTGATGGGTGTAACTTATGTTGCAGTTGCAGCAGAACACCCAATGGCGTTAAAAGCTGCGGAAAATAATCCTGAGCTTCAAGCATTCATCGAAGAATGCCGTATGGGTTCTGTGGCAGAAGCGGATCTTGCGACTGCTGAGAAGAAAGGCATGGCAACAGGTCTTTCTGTGAAACACCCTGTAACAGGTGAAGAAGTTCCAGTCTGGATCGCAAACTACGTTCTTATGTCTTACGGTTCAGGTGCGGTGATGGCGGTGCCTTCACATGATGAACGTGACTTCGAATTTGCCAATAAATATGGCTTAACCATCAAGCAAGTGATTGATGCCAAAGGTGCAGAAGATACAGACTTTGACGCAACTCAATGGCAAGAATGGTACGGCTCTAAAGACGGTAAACTGGTTAATTCAGGCGAATTTGACGGTTTAGACTTCCAAGGTGCGTTTGATGCATTCTTGGCGAAACTTGAACCACAAGGTCTTGCGAATGTAAAAGTTCAATTCCGTCTACGTGACTGGGGTGTATCTCGTCAGCGTTATTGGGGTTGTCCAATTCCAATGATCAACTGTGACAAGTGCGGTCAAGTGCCGGTACCTGAAGATCAACTGCCTGTGGTACTTCCAACTGATGTTGTGCCAGACGGTTCAGGTAACCCGCTGAACAAGATGCCTGAATTCTACGAAACCAAATGTCCATGCTGTGGTGGTGACGCGCGTCGTGAAACAGATACCCTGGATACCTTCGTAGAATCATCTTGGTACTATGCACGTTATGCATCTCCAGACTTTACTGATGGCATGGTAAAACCTGAAGCAGGTCAAACTTGGCTTCCAGTCAACCAATACATCGGTGGTGTTGAACACGCGATTCTGCACTTGCTCTATGCACGTTTCTTTCACAAATTGATGCGTGACGAAGGCGTGGTACAAGGTAACGAGCCGTTCACTAACTTGCTCACTCAAGGTATGGTGCTTGCGGATACCTATTACCGCGAATCTGAATCAGGCAAGAAAACCTGGTTCAACCCTGCCGACATCGAACTTGAGCGTGATGAGAAAGGTCGCATCACTTCTGCGAAATACAAAGGTGATGGTCAAGATGTCATCGTTGGCGGTCAGGAAAAAATGTCGAAATCGAAAAACAACGGTATCGACCCGCAAGCGATTATTGACCAATACGGCGCAGACACTGCACGTGTGTTCATGATGTTCGCAGCCCCACCTGATCAATCACTTGAATGGTCTGATGCCGGTGTTGAAGGTGCAAACCGCTTCCTGAAACGTGTATGGCGTTTGGCAACCGGTTTCCTTGAAAAAGGTAATACCGCGACTGACTTCGATAAAGCCGCTCTTTCTACAGCTGCGCAAGATTTACGCCGCAAGACTCACGAAACCATCCAGAAAGTGGGTGATGACATTGAACGTCGTCATGCATTTAACACTGCCATTGCAGCGATGATGGAACTGTTAAATGCGAACAACAAGTTTGAAGCGAAAGATGATAATGACGTTGCTGTAGCACGTGAATCGATCACTACGCTTCTTACTTTATTGGCACCATTTGCACCACATTTAAGTCAGACTTTATTGGCTCAGTTTGGAATCGAGTTAACTCAAGCGCAGTTCCCACAAGTGGATGAATCTGCATTGACTCGTAATACCCAAACCATTGTGGTTCAGGTGAACGGTAAACTTCGTGGAAAATTAGAAGTCTCTGTGGATGCATCTAAAGAAGACATTCTTGCACAAGCCAAAGCCTTGCCTGAAGTTCAGCAATTCTTGACTGGTCCAACCAAGAAAGAAATTGTGGTGCCGAATAAGTTAGTGAACTTGGTGGTTTAATTTAATCCCCCTAAATCCCCCTTTACAAAAGGGGGACTTCCCACTTCAAATAAAAAAATGAAGTCTCCTCCCTTTTTTAAAGGGAGGTCGGGAGGGACTCAATTAAACTCCCCCTAACCCTCTCCTTGTAGAAGAGGGAAATTCCTTCTCCCTTTGGGAGAAGGTTAGGATGAGGGAAAGGATTTCACAATTCCAAACAAAGCCCGTTGCCAGCCAACGGGCTTTGACTTTACAATCCGGTTCAGGATTTCAAATATTTCCCTGAGGGAAAAAGAGGATACTCATGCATTTAGGCAAACGTTTAGCAGCAATTGTTTTAACTTGTGGTCTAAGTGCAGGCCTCGTTGGCTGTGGCTTTCATTTAAAAGGAACCAATCCGAGTTCCGCACCTGTAGCTTACTCAGTCATGAGTCTGGCCTTACCTGACAATACTGAAGATCTTCAGGAAAAACTGGCTGTTTACCTGGGTGCTGCTGGAGTACAGCTGAGTAATGCACCTGATGCTTATGTCTTACGTGTCCTAGATTACACCCCTCGCCGTCTAGAATTGAATGGCAAGCTGGTAGAAACCTTATTGCGCCTGAATGTCACTTTCCGAATCGAAGATGCACAAGGCAATCCGGTGACTGAACCTCGTACAATAATCGCGACCCGTACCTATCAATATGATATTGAAACCGTGAATACGGATGACCAGGAACAAAAATTCTTAAATCAGGTCTTAATTGATGATGTGGCCCAGCAGATTGCCCGTCAAATTTCTTCGAATCGTTTGCCATTGGCAAAACCAGAAACTTCGACTCAACCAGCCCAATAAGACGACCCAATGAAACTTGACTACCTCCAGGCATTAAAACGTGTCAATGAAGCTCGCGGTGCCTGGGTGTTGCATGGTCAGGAGCCTTTGCTGGAACAGAATCTGGTAGATGCCTTTCGTAGCAGCTGGCAAAGCCGTGAAGTTGAACGCCAGCGTTATGATATTAGCTCTGCCTCTGACTGGAAAAATGTCTTCAATGCTTTAAACAGCCTGTCATTATTTTCTAGCCAACTGGCAATTGAAGTGCATGGCAATATCAAACCGGATGCCAGTGGTCTCAAACTGTTAAAAAACTATCTGCAACAGGACAGTGATAACCTGCTGTTGGTGGTCATGCCGAAGCAGGATGCCAGCAGCCTGAAATCCAGCTTTTTCCAGACCATTGATGCCAATGGCGTAAATGTATCGCTAGTGGCCAACTACCCAAAAGATCGTCAACAGATCCTCGGAATTGAAGCGGAAAAACTAGGAATTAAGCTGGCCAATGACGCCTGGCAATGGCTAGAGCAGCATCATGAGCACAATTTGCTGGCAGCCAAAAATAGCCTGATGCGCGTAGCAGATACCTTTGCTGAAGTAGATATTATCCAGATTGACCATCTATATGCCTGCTTGCAGGATCAGTCCCGTTACAGCACCTATGATCTGAGTGATGCCTTGCTCAATGGGAATTTGGCACAATCAATTAAGATCTTTCAGTATCTGATTGCCTCAGGTGAACCGATGAGCCTGATTTTGTGGAGTATCAGCAAAGAAATGCGTCTATTGATGCAATTATTTGAACAGCCACAAAATGCCTTACAAATCGGTATCTGGAAGACTAAAGTGAGCTTATATCAGCAAGCCTTGCGTCGTTTAAGTCCACAGCGCTTTTTAAGCTGGCCTCAGCTTTTGATCCGGATCGATGCTGCAATCAAAGGGATGTCCAGAGAGAACCCTGAACATCTGATCTTGCAGGCCATTGCTGAAATGTGCGGTCAAAGCTTGTTTGCATCCTCGAGTGCCTAACTAAAGAAACGCGCAAACCAGCCTTTACCTTTTTTCTTCTCCTGCGTTCGCAGGTAGCTCAGCATATTGTCCCGTACTGCTTCGACATAATCCTGATCATCGTGCTGAATATGGTTGATGAGCCATTTGGACAGAAGACGATATAAATCTTTTTCAATGGACTGACCTTGCTCAAACTTCAGACGATAATCATTTAATTTTTTGACAAATAATTCATGTATGCCGCGATGTGAAGGCAAATATTGATAACTCACCTGTTCCAGCAGGTTTTCTTCAAAGCTGAAATGTGACTGAGTATAGTCGATCAAATCATCTAAAACCTCCCGGATTTTATCGCGATCTCCGGTACTTTTGACCTGCTCTAAAGCATTTATATAGTCCAGAATCTGGCGATGTTGATGATCAATCACCTCAATTCCAATATTGTAACTTTCATTCCATTCCATCTATGAACCTCATTAATTTTCTTAGTAAAGTCGTATTATTTTTCCGCTCATTAAATGAGCATATTCTCTTAATAAATAAACCCATATTTTTTTTATGGAATTAAATATTACAAACTTTATTTGCTTAAATCTATATGTAAAACATAGATTTTTTAAATTTTAATAGAACATATCATTCGAAAAATTAGATTAAAAAATAAAAGAGGTTGGCTTTAGCGCAGAATTATTTTTACAACAAATATCATTAAAAACTTCCATGATATTGAGCAGCACAATGGCGTATTTTTATCAGCAATTTAGTGGCCAGCTTTTTGCATGCAGTCTATCTGAGAAGTACTTTATACTCCCATGAAGTTTTAATTGATTCATCATATGATCAATATTTTTTGGATAGCTAAATCGTATAAAATTTCACCTAAAAAAGATAACTCTAATAGGAGTAGTTCAATGAATCCTTTATATAAAATCAGGTTTTATCTTATATGCTTTTTTAAACCAGGCAGTGGAAAATAGTTCTCATTTTAAATAAAAAAAATTCACGTTTTATCCTAATTTCGCTTTTATAATCAACTGTTATCCTACGACCCGAATCTGAATCCATATGCCAAAAATAAAACCTACGAAACTCATTATGGCAATTGTAATTGCCATCCTGGTGGCAGTCACTGCCTGGTATTTTCTAAAACCAAAAGAGCAGCAGCCACAATACATTACAGCTGAAGTGACTCAAGGGGATATTGAAAATTCGGTACTGGCAACTGGTGTACTTGAAGCCACCAAAATGGTCAGTGTCGGTGCCCAGGTTTCGGGTCAGGTTAAAAAAATGTATGTGCAACTTGGCGATCAGGTCAAACAAGGCCAGTTAATTGCCCGAATTGACTCTGTTCGTCAGGAAAATGATTTAAAGACTGCTGAAGCCAGCATTAAAAACCAGATGGCACAGCTCGCCGTGAAACAGGCCAATCTTGCCAAGGTGGAAGCCGAGTATAAGCGTCAGCAAGCCATGTATGCCCAAGATGCGACCTCGCGTTCAGAACTGGAATCTGCATTAGCCAGCTACAAAACCGCTCAGGCAGATATCACTGCGATTAATGCACAGATTGAGCAGTCACGTTTAACCTTGGCAACCGCGAAAGAAGATCTCGGTTATACCCAAATCGTGGCACCCATGGATGGAACTATCGTAGCGATCGTGACTGAAGAAGGTCAGACTGTAAACGCCAATCAAAGCGCACCAACGATTGTGAAACTGGCACAACTGGATACCATGACGATTAAGGCTGAGATTTCCGAAGCCGATGTCATGAAAGTTCAGGAAGGCCAGACAGTGTATTTCACTACTTTAGGGAATACTGACAAGAAAATTTACGCCAAACTTCGTCAGGTTGAACCTGCACCAAATTCAATTAATACCGAAACCAATACTTCAAGCTCAACTTCAGGCTCTGCAGTGTATTACAACGCCCTGTTTGATGTACCGAATGAAGATGGCAAGCTGCGTATTGATATGACGGCGCAAGTCTATATCGTTCTTGATGAAGCACGAAATGTACTGACTGTTCCGGCGGCTGCCATTCAAGGTTCAAACCGTCCACAACGTCCGAATCGTGGTGAAGGCTCTCGCGGTGCCGTTGACCCATCTGCACTTGGTGAAGGTCAGGATCAAGCCCGTGGCGATAGTAAACGTCCGGCAGGTGACCGCCCTCCTCGCTTAGAACTTTCTGATGCTGAACGTGCCCTGGTTGAACAAGGTAAAGCTCAGCGTGCCATGGTTCGTGTATTGCAGGCAGACGGAACAGCAAAACCAACCCCTGTCCTGATTGGTCTGAATAACCGTGTTACTGCACAAGTGATCAAAGGCTTGAAACGTGGTGATCAGGTTGTGATTGCAGATGGCTCTGATACTTCTAATGACGGTGCTAAACGTGGCGGCAGTGGCCGTGGTCCTGGTGGCGCCGGCCCAATGAGAATGTAAGCATGAATCAACAACAGCAACCTCTACTCGAGGTCAAAAATCTGGTTCGTGAATTCCCTGCGGGTGAAAGCACGGTCCAGATTTTAAAAGGGGTCAATCTGGAGATTTATCCGGGCGAACTGGTCGCCATTGTCGGTCAGTCCGGTTCCGGTAAATCCACCCTGATGAATATTCTGGGCTGTCTGGATAAGCCGACCAAGGGCAGCTATAAAGTTAAAGGCCGTGAAACCCGCGAACTTGAAGCTGATGAACTAGCGCAGTTACGTCGTGAATATTTCGGCTTTATTTTCCAGCGTTATCATCTGCTCAGTGATTTAAGTGCGGCAGGTAACGTCGAAGTTCCTGCAATTTATGCCGGTGCAGATTCAGATACCCGTCACGAACGTGCTGTCAAATTACTGACTGATTTGGGCTTGGGTGAAAAAACCCAGAACCGTCCGAGTCAATTGTCTGGTGGTCAGCAGCAGCGTGTTTCGATTGCCCGTGCCCTGATGAATGGCGGTGACGTGATTCTTGCCGACGAACCAACCGGTGCACTGGATAAGAATAGCGGTATTGAAGTGATGCGGATTCTGCGTGAGCTGAATGCCAAAGGTCATACCATTATTCTGGTCACACATGATCATAACGTGGCAAAAAATGCGACGCGTATTATCGAGATTTCAGACGGGAATATCATTTCAGATAAACCGAATATGCCTGAAGTTGATGATGGTTTCGAGAAAGAAAATCTGGTCCGAAATGAACAGAAGAAAATCTCGAGCTGGCGTTCTGCAGTAGACCGTCTCGGTGAAGCTTTCCGTATGGCCTTATTGGCCATGAATGCGCACCGGATGCGAACCTTCCTGACCATGCTCGGGATTATTATCGGGATCGCATCGGTGGTTTCGGTCGTTGCGCTGGGTAACGGTTCACAAAAGCAGATTCTGGAAAATATCAGCAGTCTCGGGACCAATACCATTACCGTGTTCCAGGGCCGGGGCTTCGGGGATAATTCACGTTCCTCCCAATCCAAGACGCTAATTCCCGCTGATGCCGATGCACTGGCAGAACAGCCTTATGTGGATGGGGTCAGCCCATCAGTTAACAGCAGTGTCACCGGACGCTTCAAAGAGATCGAAGCATCGACCACGGTTAACGGTGTCAGTGAAGACTTCTTCTATGTCAAAGGTATGACCTTTAAATCAGGTCAGCCATTTGATAAGGAAAGTATCACTGAGCAGGCACAGGATGTGGTGATTGATACCAACACCCAAAATACTTTCTTTGCGGATGGCACCAATCCTGTCGGTCAGGTACTGCTTTTAGGCAGTGTACCGAGCCGGGTGATTGGCGTCATTGATGCGCAAAAAGGCATGATGGGAAATAATGATAGCCTGAATGTCTATCTGCCCTACTCTACGGTCATGAGCCGTATGCTGGGTCAACCGAATGTGCGTCAGATCATTGTGCGTATTAAGGATGAATATCCAAGCGCAGCCGCGGAAAATGCCATTTTGAATTTACTGGTCCAACGTCACAGTGCGCAGGATGTGTTTACGCAAAATGCAGACAGTATCCGTGAAACGATTCAGCAAACGACTCAAACCATGACCTTGCTGATCTCTGCGATTGCGGTGATTTCTCTGGTCGTCGGTGGTATTGGTGTAATGAATATTATGCTGGTTTCCGTGACTGAACGTACTCAGGAAATCGGGGTAAGGATGGCGGTCGGTGCGCGCCAAAGTGACATTCTGCAGCAGTTCCTGATTGAAGCTGTTCTAGTTTGTATTCTGGGCGGTATTTTAGGCGTATTGCTGTCACTCGGTATCGGTCAGCTGATTACCCATTTTGCTGGAGGAACCTTCCAGATGGCATACTCGACCACATCGATTGTCGCGGCCTTTGTCTGCTCAAGCCTGATCGGTATTGTGTTCGGCTTTATCCCGGCACGTAATGCAGCCCGTTTGAATCCGGTCGATGCACTTTCTCGAGAATAAGGAATCTGATATGCATACTCTTACCAAACTTGCCAGTGCCCTGATTCTAGGGAGTTCATTGGTCGGCTGTGCGGCCGTGGTGAAAACGCCGTATGAACAACCTGCTGTACAGGTACCTAACAACTTTCAAAACAGTAAAGCTGTAAGCCAGCAAATCCATGCTGATATTCTGGCAGATCAATGGTGGACTCTATTTAAAGATCCGCAATTGAATAATCTGGTGAATGACGTACTGGCAGCCAATAGTGATCTGGCCGTAGCCGGGATTAATTTGCAGCAAGCTCGTATTCAGGCCAGACAAACACAAAGCCAGCAAGGTGTACGTATCAGTGATGCGGGGTTAACCACGCGTAGAAGCTTTGATCTGGAAGATGGCAGCAGTTCATCCGGCTTTGGGGTTAATTTCCCTGGCTTAAGCTATGAACTGGATCTGTTCGGTAAACTGGCCAATCAGACTGAAGCAGCACGCTGGGAAGCCCTGGCATCTGAAGAAGACTTGCAAGCGACTGCACAAAGTCTGATTGGTACGACTGCTCAACTGTACTGGCAGCTGGGTTATCTAAATGAACGTTATAGCGTAGTTCAACAAAACCTGGCGACTGCACAGCGTACGTATGATCTGGTCAATGTCCAGTATCGCGCCGGGGCAGTATCTGGTCTCGATCTGACTCAAGCTGAACAGGCGATCCAAAGCCAGCAAGCGACCTTAAGTCAGATTGAACAGCAACGTGTGGAAACGCGTACGGCGCTGGCAGTACTCATGAATATGCCTGTGCAACAGCTTTCGATTCAGGAACCTAAACGTTTACCGAATATTACTTTACCGTCGATTGAAGCCGGCTTACCTGCTAGCCTTCTCTCCCGTCGTCCTGACTTGAGAGCCACTGAATTGCGTTTGCGTAAAGCCTTGGCCAACAAGGATGCCAATAAAGCCAGTTATTATCCTTCGATCAGCCTGACTGGCAATTTAAGTACTGGCGTAGGCACCAGTTCATCATTGTCAGATGCACTTAAAAATCCGGTGGCGACCTTAGGCGCAGGACTCAGCCTGCCATTCCTGCAATGGAATGATATGAAACGTGATTTACAGGTGAATGAACTGGAATACGAAAAGGCAATTATCCAGTATCGTCAGACCATGTACGAAGCTTTTGCCGATGTAGAGAATGCCCTGTCCAATCGTACTGAACTCACCAAACAGGTTACGTTACAACAACGTAATGTTGAACTGGCTGAACGTAGTGAACGTCTGACCGAAGTGCGTTATCGTAATGGTGCAGTGGCATTGAAAAATCTGCTGGATGCACAAGAGACTACACGTAATGCCCGTCTGTCTTTGGTGCAAACCCGACAAAGCCAATACAATGCTTATGTGACCCTGATGCAAGCTTTGGGTGGTAGCCCGATCAAGCAACTACCTTAAGTATTTAGCTCAATAAAAACCGCTGTTAGTCAGCGGTTTTTTTTTGAAGTTTACATATGCAGATAAGCATTTACATTGTTAAGCTGTTCAATAGAAGGCTCATGTCCTAATAGACTGCCTTTTTCCAGCCATTCACGGGCAATTGCAATATCACGTTCTACACCAATGCCTTTGGTATATAAGCGCCCCAGATGACTATAAGCATCAGCATTCACCTGCGCAGCCGCTTTACGATAGCACTGGATTGCCTGATCCAAATTGGCTTCAATGCCAATTCCTTGTTCCAAAGCCTCACCTAAAGCATTTAGTGCGAGACCATTATGCTGGCTCGCAGCCTGTTCCAGATATTTCAGTCCTAAAGCCGTATCCTGCTCCACCTTTTTGCCCTTTAAATACATTAAGCCTAATTCGGTCTGGGCTTGTGCATTGCCCAATTGAGCTGCCTGATGCAGATAACGTTTGGCCTGTTCCTCATTCACTTCAAAGACTGGATAAAAACCAGAATACGCTTGATACAGATACCAGGCAGCCTTACTTGATCCTTTCGCCACCGCCTGATTCAAATATTGAATTGCCTTTTCTCGGGTCGGCAGCGGATATTCAGGCAAGCCATAAAAACGTCCCACTATATAAATCAGATCAGCTTCAGACTGTGCTGCAAGTTGCTCTTGCTGTGCGATTGCCTGAATCATTTGGGTAGCTTTAGTCGTATCCTTGGCTACCCCCACTCCGTTTAAATAGCAGAGCGCCACGCCCATCTGGCTAAAACCATGATCAGGATTGCTTTGCAATGCATGTTGATAGAGTTCAAACGCTTTCTCCAGTTCATGTGCGACCAGATAGGATTCAAAATATAGTGCGGCAATCAGACTCAAGGCCTGTGGATGCCGGGTTTGTGCTGCTTCAGACCAGTAGCGAAATGCCATGGTTTCATTTTTTTGTACATACCAGCCATGAAAATAAGCCAGACCGATCAGGGTTTTGGCCTGTGCATCTTTATGTTCTTTGGACTGCTGTAATAGATGCTTAAACACCCGTTGACGTTGATCAGGATCAATACTGCCGAGTAACACGCCGGCATAGTAGTCATATAAGCCACTCTGATCACCCAGATGAATACAGCGTTTAATGAAACTCAAAGCCTGCTGTTGATCTTTGGGCAAGACTTTGCCATTTGCATAGGCTTCGGCAATATCCTGATTGGCCGCCAAGTGATCCTGCTGTGCTGCCAGAAACAGATAATGGATACCCAAACTTAAATCTTGCGCTGCACCATCCGCCAAATAATATTGGGCTAGCTGATACTGTGAATTGGCATGCCCCTGCTCGGCATTTTGAATTAACAGTTGCAGACGTTGCTGTTCTGCAGTGTCATGATCAGATTCAGCCAGCTCAGTGATGCGATACTGCGCATCCAGATGACCGCGCGCGACCGCATGCCGATACCAGTACAAGGCTTTTTCAAGATCATTTAATTGGTATTGATGACCATCATAGATCTGGCCTAAATGATAGGCTGCATCCTCACCACCTAAACTATAAGCTTTTTCAAGAAAGCTAATGGCTTTTTCTGTGCTCTGCTCACGACCCTGTCCGTTTAAGTGCATCAAGGCCATGCCCACATAAGCCTGTGGCAATTCTTGCTGCTGGGCTAACCCCTGATAAATTTGATAGGCACGTTCATAATCCGGATGATGCGGATCCGTACTTAGACGGGTTGCATACTTCAATTGAGCATCAATCTGCTCAATCCATAGATCATGATGCACGGCTTTGGCCTGATCACGTTTCACCGGATCAGGACGTTTCCACATCCAGATTGCTAAAGCCCCAATCCCCAAAACCAGCACTAGCAAAAACCACATAGCTGCTCCAAAACCAAAAGATTGTTTTTGTTATATGTTTAAAAATTCATTTTAAACTTAGCATAAAAAAAAGCACAGATCGTGTGCTTTTTTTGTTGACTCAATCAGGCTTTCAGTCTTTTGCTATCAAGCTTTTTCAATACTTCCGATACCGCAACCATGGCGAAGCTAGAGGTCACTACCACTGCAGAACCATAACCACCACAGCGTAAGCCTGCGCTTGCACAAACATCTGCACTCGAGAATGGGTTATCGATAGAGTAGACACAAGTGATGCCAAATTTTTCTTTTGGCTTTTTACAGATGCCTTTAGCACGTAATTGCGCACGTAATTTTGCCAGCATTGGATCCTGTTCGGTTCTGGATAAATCGGCAACACGGATTTTTAAGGGATCCAGTTTACCGCCTGCTCCACCGGATACAATCAATGGAACCTTGTTAAAACGGCAATGCAGCATCAAGGCAAATTTCGCTTTGACGTCATCGATACAGTCCAGAATGATGTCAGGATTTCCTGACAGAATTTCTTTCACATTTTCTGGCGTCAGATAATCGTCAATCAGATTGATCTTGATGCGTGGATTAATCGAACGGCAGCGTTCTGCCATGATTTCGATTTTTTCACATCCTAGTGTCGCCGTCATAGCTGGTAACTGACGGTTAATATTCGATACTGCGACCACATCCATATCGACCAGTGTGAGCTCACCAATCCCGGTACGTGCCAATGCTTCGACTGCCCATGAACCAACACCGCCAATTCCGATCACCATCACGTGACTGTTTTCATAATGATGAAAGCTATCGTCACCATAAATTTTGGCTACACCCGAAAAACGGCGGTCGTACTCATCATCTTGAAGCAGATCAGTCATAGGTCATCAATAGCAAGAAAAACACCAGAGCATTTTAGCAAAATCATGGGCACTTTACTGCCACTAAAATTCAGATACAAAATCAGTCAAAAAAGCTTTCTTGTGCCATCGCTAAAACACGTAAAATCGATCAAATTACAACCACCATAAACTTCACAATATTTCAATTAGGATTACCTTAAAGGGAGCCAGATCAGCATGCTATTTAACGCCCTTTTTGCCCTGGTGGTTTTGCTGTTCCTGCTCTATCTTTACGTCTTAATCTTTAAAAAGCAGAAAAATTATTATCTCAGTATCATGATCCGTATCCTGACTTTGGGATTATTTGCTTTGATTATCTTGGATCAATATGAAACCCAAACCCATCTTGCTCTGGTGCTTCTGACCTGGGTACTGTTTGAAAGCAGTGAAAACTTTTATCACAAGAAACTTTCTGCCAAGCAATAAAAAAGAAGCTTTCGCCTCTTTTTTATTTGCTCGGATTATTTATTCATAATGAAGAAATATTCACGATAATATTTCAGTTCAGCAATCGAATCACGGATATCATCCATCGCTAGATGCGAAGCATTTTTCTTCAGACCACTCATGATTTCAGGGCGCCAGCGTTTTGCCAGCTCTTTTACTGAAGATACGTCTAGATTACGGTAATGGAAATACTGTTCCAGTTCAGGCATTAAACGGTGCAGAAAGCGACGGTCCTGACAGATCGAGTTACCACACATCGGCGATACTTTTGGATTGACCCATTTTTTCAGGAATTCAATCGTTTCACGTTCTGCATCCTGAGCAGTCAATTTACTGCGGCGTACACGCTCAATCAGGCCAGACTGACCATGCTGACGAGTATTCCACTCGTCCATCGCATTCAGGATACGGTCAGATTGATGCACAGCTAGCACGGGCCCTTCGGCAAGAATATTTAGGTTATCGTCCGTTACAATCGTGGCAACTTCAATAATCTGGTCATTATCTGTATCCAGACCTGTCATTTCCAGGTCAATCCAAATCAGGCGGCTATCCGGGGTGCTGCTCATAAATGTGCAATCTTATTAGGCTATAAAACATTTATAGTAGCAAATTTATTACGTCGATGCTGTAACTGACACCCCGCTTCATGCTATTTTTGCCATCTCGCTCCCATGGTTTTTTAGGATTTGAATGGCTTTAATACGTAAACGTCGTTTAACTGAACAACAACAACGTCGTATTCAAAAACAGCACAAAACGCGTCAGGAAGAGATCGATACCTCTCAAGACCTGGAAGGACTGGTCGTGCAGCATTATGGCCGCCAGCTTAAAGTCCAGGCCTTGTCTGTACCTGAACAGCATCCTGAAAAACCGGTCGTGGCTGAAGGTGAACCTGAGCCATTCTGGAAGCCGATTGAACTAGGGAGTGTCTGGCGCTGCCATACCCGAACTAACCTGGAATTGCTGGTAACAGGTGACCGGGTCAAATGGCAGGCTGATCCCAATACCGGACTCGGCATTATTACAGCGATTCATCCGCGCACTTCTTTGCTGACCCGTCCTGACCGTTACCACAAGGTTAAACCGGTTGCCGCCAATATTTCCCTGATTGTGATTGTGTTCGCGCCATTGCCTGAACCAGCACCAGGTTTGATTGACCGTTATCTGGTGGCTTGTGCAGATGCAGAGATTCCAGCACTTTTAGTGCTCAATAAATCAGATTTGCTCAAGGAAAATGATCCGATTCTTGATCTGCTTAAAGAATATAAAGATTTGGGTTATGAAGTCATGCAAACCCAGTCCGATGGCGATCTGACAGAACTGTCCGCTCGTCTGAATGAGGAAACTGTAGCGTTTGTCGGTCAGTCTGGTGTAGGTAAAAGTACGCTGATCAATGCCATCGTTCCGGATGCTGCACAGAAAACCAATGCCATTTCTGAAAACTCGGCACTGGGTCAGCATACGACGACCTCCACACGTCTCATTTCCTTTGGTGACGGTGCGGCCCTTATTGACTCTCCGGGAATTCGCGAGTTTGGTCTCTGGCACCTGACTTTGGACAAAGTGCAGACTGGTTTCCCAGAGATTGAAAACCTCTTGGGACACTGCCAGTTCCGTAACTGCACACATAAGCATGAAAAGCAGTGTGCCTTACGTCAGGCAGCATCAACAGGGGAAATTTTGCCGCGCCGGCTGGACAGCTATTTACGTTTAATCGGCGAAATTAACAAAGCGCAGCAAAAAAATTAATTTTCTTAAGGCTTAGCCCTTGAAGCGGTGATTTTGATCACCATATTTATGAGCTATACTCTTGGCAATTTTAAAATTGTAATTAGGTGAATTGTGGAACGTTGGTTCGAGTTTATGGGGAATCACCCCTTCTTGTTTGGAACACTCGCGGTACTCGTGGTTGTCTTCTTCATCATCGAAGGTCAACGTAATGGTCGCAAAATCTCTCCGCAATCGCTGGGAATTTTAGTTAAAGCAAAAAATGCCATGCTGATTGATTTACGTGATGCCAAAGACTTCCGTGAAGGTCACATCAGTGGTAGCCGTAACATTCCATATAGCCAAATTACAAAACACGTTGATGAGTTAAAAGCATCTGATCGCCCGTTGGTGTTCATTTGTAATCTTGGGCAAGTTGCAGGTTCTGCGCTTCAACAGGTAGGTCATGCAGATGCCTACCGTCTGGATGGCGGCATTACAAACTGGAAAGCTCAAGGTTTACCTTTGGTGAAAAGCAAATAATCTGCGAACAGGAGATTGATCATGGCTGAAGTTACTATCTATTCGACGACAGTATGTCCGTATTGTATCCGTGCAAAACAGCTCCTTGAGCGCAAAGGTGTTGCATTCAAAGAAATTAATTTATCGAATGAAGCCCCTGAAGTGCGTCTTGAATTGATGCAACGCACCAATCATCGTACCGTGCCACAGATTTTTATTAATGAACAATTTATCGGCGGTTTTGATCAACTTTATGCCCTAGAGCGTGAAGGCAAACTAGACGAATTATTGGCTTAATTTACTAAAACCTACCTCATATCAAGGATTAAAGAATGAGTGAAGAACAACAAGCTCAACCACAATTGGCATTAGAGCGTATTTACACTAAAGATATTTCTTTTGAAGTTCCTGGGGCACAAGTTTTTACCAAGCAATGGCAACCTGAGTTAAACATCAACCTTTCTTCTTCTGCAGAAAAAATTGATCCGACTCATTTTGAAGTGGCTTTAAAAGTTGTGGTTCAAGCAACCAATGAAGGTGATACAGCGTTTATCGTTGACGTGACTCAAGCAGGGATTTTCCTGATTGATGGCGTGGAAGAAGAGCGTCTGCCATACATTCTTGGTGCTTACTGCCCGAACATTCTGTTCCCGTTCCTTCGTGAAGCGGTGAATGATATGGTCACTAAAGGTAGCTTCCCGCAATTGCTGCTTACTCCAATCAACTTCGATGCTGAATTTGAAGCGAACATGCAACGTGCGCAAGCTGCTGCTGTTGAAGGTCAAGCTTAATCACTTGATCTTGAAGTTAAAAAAGACCGCAATTGCGGTCTTTTTTATGGCTTATTTAAAGGCTTGATGCCCCTGCTTTTTAATCTGATCCATTTTCTCTGTCAATGTTTGTGCTTTGGCTAGCTGATTGGCTGCAACAAGTTGCTCAGCTTGTTTAATCTCTTTCAATAAGTCAGTTAACAATCCCTGATAAGCCGTAATTTTTGCATCTTTGGATTTTAGCTTTTGCAGACCTGAGGGTAAATTTTTCTGGCAGACTTCCACAGATTTTAGCATGCCTTGCAATGCTGCCCGCGCCTCTTTGCTATCCTTGGCAGATTTGAAATTTTTTAAATGATGGTCAAGTTCATGCATATTGTCATGATAGTGATTGTCTGCTGCCATGCCCGACGTGGTGATCCCCACAGTTCCCATCACAAAAATCATGCTGATTAAAAAATTTTTAAACATCCTTAATTGTCCTGTATTGTTTTTATATTAAGCATCTTAGTGGGAAAGTCCTGAAAGATAAATTATTTTGATCCAAATTCTTGTATCCCTTGTCATCAGACTTACATCATTAACAATTAGAGTTAAAAATAAAAAACCCTCAAAAACTTGAGGGTTTTTCTCTGCTGAGAATTAATCTTTTAAAGCGACTTATTCTGCATCCAGCATCAGTTCAGCACTCATACCTACTGTGTTATAACCCGCATCGACATACATGATTTCACCAGTAATCCCATTCGCCCATGGTGAGCACAGAAACAATGCTGCATTACCGACATCTTCAATGGTCACATTGCGTTTTAGTGGAGCCACTTTTTCATTTAGGTCCAGCATTTTACGGAACGATTTAATACCAGACGCTGCTAATGTACGGATTGGACCGGCTGAGATGGCATTCACACGGATACCTTCTGCACCCAGGCTAGATGCCAGGTAACGTACACCTGCTTCTAAAGAGGCTTTCGCCAGACCCATCACATTGTAGTTTGGCATCACACGCTCAGAACCTTGATAAGTCAGCGTTAACAGGCAGCCTTGACGTGCAGCCAGTAATGGCTTCGCAGCGCGTGCCATCGCGATAAAGCTGTAAGCACTGATGTCATGGGCAATCTTAAAGCCTTCGCGATCCGTCACGTCAGTGAAATCACCATCTAAAGTATGTGCTGGTGCGAAACCGATTGAATGTACGACGCCATCCAGACCATCCCAGTGTTTTGCCAGTTCTGCAAATGCATTGTCAATTTCAGCATCTACGGCCACATCACAAGGAAAAACCAATTCCGAACCGAATTGTGCAGCAAAATCATCTACACGTTTTTTCAGCTTTTCATTTGGATAAGTAAAAGCGAGTTCTGCACCTTCACGATGTAATGCCTGAGCAATACCAAAAGCAATTGATAATTTACTTGCAATACCTGCGATCAAGAAGCGCTTACCCGCCAATAGTCCTTGTGCCATGTGAATCTCACTCAAAATAATTTATATGCATGATGCCAAGTCTAAAGCATTTTAGAAATTGCATAATGCACCTTTTTTCACTGGATCATACATTGAAATACGCTTTCCGACCGATGTAGGGTTTTATCTTAGATCGCCAGATGTAAAGCCTGATGGGTGTTTTTCCAGAGCTGCTGTGCCAGTTCATCCTGATCCATATGCAGACTCTTGGCCAAGCCTTGCAGGACATAAGGCAGATTGGCAGGCGTATTGCGAGTCCGCTGTTCTGTCGAATGCTGGCAACATAAGGGCGTCATGTCCGGACAATCGGTTTCAAGTACCAGATGTTCCGGTCCTACCTGCTGTACCACCTGATGCAGTTTTTTGGCATTCGGATTGGTGATTTGTCCTGTTATTCCAAGCTTGAAGCCCAGCTTGATAAAGGCTTTGGCTTCTTCAATCCCGCCACCAAAGGCATGGGCAATACCGCCCTGTTTAAACTGATGCTGTTTTAGAATCTGTAAAACATCGGCATGAGATTTGCGGATATGCAGTAACACAGGTTTATCAAACTGCTGCGCCAGTTCCAGCTGTGCAGCAAAAAAATCTTTCTGTTTCTGAAAAAGTTCCGGCTGTTTATGCCGTTTATCGAAAGTATCCAGACCAATTTCACCAATGGCAATACAAGGCTCTGTGCTTAATAACTGCTCCAGATCCTGTAAATGCTCAGGTTGATGCTGCTCAATATAAAATGGATGCAGGCCGGGTGCCAGATGACTTTGAGGCGCATTGTCTAACTGATTAATAAAATGATGCGTCTGCAATAAATCCTTAAACCGGCTCTGTAAAAAACCGATTAAAACCAGATGCTCCACCCCTGCTGCTTTGGATGCATAAGCCAGCTGTTCCCGATCATGATCAAAATCGGGAACATCAAAATGGGTATGGGTATCAAATAACGAAACCATCAGCGTGCTTTGGCAGGAGTTGCAGGCTGGGCTTCTGAAGCAGCGTTCTCTGTTTGAGGCAGATATTCAGGTTTCAAAATGCCATTCAACTGTTCATAAGGAATGACCAGACGTGGCAAACCGACCACATAAGGACCAATTTCATATTCAGCATATTGCAGCGCCAGTCCCTGTTTAGACAGATAGAAATTATCCGTCAGTTTGAATTTCCAGGCCTGTTCATATTCGGCTACATCATTGGCCAGTTTAGATTCCATCACCCAGGTTTTAAAAGCCTCATAAGCTTTGGCTTCGAGCTGAGCCTTTTGTTTAGACAGAATGATATCGTCCAGCTTAAACAGCTTTTTCTGCTCAAGATCAAAATTGTAGTAGGTTTGAGCAGAAGCGCCATGCGCACCACCGAGATAATGAGTACTGTTTAAGACCACAGTCGCGAGTGGATCACCAGACTGTAGAATTCTCGGTTTGATCATCAGGGTGATACTATGGCTGGCACTGAGTGCTTTCAACTCCTTATCCAGATTCAGGAAAGTCTGCATATGCGGCTGAATCTGCTCTTCAAGCTGCTGTTTCGGAGTTTGGACATTGGCTAATGCAGTTTGCGGTTCGGAAGCAGCGGCTTCAGCTTCACTGGCAGCCGATGCTTTCGCCGGTTCGATCGCATCAATAGACAAAATACCCTGTAGCTGCTGCAGAATCTGCTGATCTATCCATTCATCAATAAATGGCTGATTGCTTTTCAATCGCTCAATAGAAATCTCAGGACAGTTTTTTCCTTCACATTCAGGCAAGGCCAGTTTCAGCTTCTCAGTATCACCACTCAGCTTCAGCACTTCAGGCTGAGCCTGTACCACTTCAGGTGCAGCAGGTTCTTTCGGCTCTCTTTCCTTAGGCTGGCAGGCACTCAGCAAAACTGCTGATGCCAATACTGACAGACATAAAACATTCTTATAATTTGACATGCATTAACCTTTATTCAACATCATCATTTATCCTTGCAGGACCTACCTGTTAGAACATATTCTGATAAATATCCACTTTCAAGACTTGTTGTGTTTGTTCTTTGGTTAAATAGATGTCCAGTTGTTTGGCATCTTTGCTAATTTCCTGACTCCGATAATGTAGACCAATTCCTTCCTGATCAAAGAACCAGTCCGCCTGCCCCCAATACAGTTTTTTTGGAGCTTTCTGCTGGACTTCCGCATTATTGTCCTTTAACCATTTTTGGTAAGCCTGCTGCACAATTTGGTCCATCTGCAACTGCTGTTCAGGATTGATAATATCCAGAGGACTGAGTATTTTTTGCTGCAGCCGGTCAGCCACAAAAAAATAATAGCGTTCATTAACGCGGATATTTTCCTGTGTGCTGTCTACCCCAATTTGCATTAACACAAATTGATTACGCTGATAAGGAATGCGGGTATACAGCGATAACTCATAGGCCTTGTTCAGTTTGAGCTGGGCTTGCCAGGCATCGGATTTTTTTACATAGGCATTAACCGCCTGCTGCAGGCTCATATCCTGCTTTAGGCCAATTTGATCCTGAATCACTTTCGCCTGCTGCTTTTCAATAGACTGGTTTAGCCAGGCATCGGCTGTCTTTAAGGTCTGAATATCCAGATTAATACAGTTTTTGGTCTCACAAAATGGCAAGGCAATATCGGCCGATTTCTCCTGAATATTCAGGTAAGGCAAAAATTTGGCTTTTTCTTCAGGGGTGACTGCTGCAGATTTTTTCTGTTCCGTAGCTGGCTGTTTTTTTTCATTTTTATCACATGCTCCAAGTAACAAACTACAGCCAATGACTGAGCCGAGCAGGATTTCCTTACTAAACTTCATGATTTTTTAGAGATATAAGTAATGAGTCGTTTAAATGTAGCACAAAATAAAACAGCTTCCGGAGAAGCTGTTTAACATTTTCCAAGCCTGAAGGCTTAGTGTTCGCGTGTATTACGGAATACGATATCTGGATAACGTTCTTGCATCAGCTGTAAATTCACCCGGCTTGGTGCAAGATAAGTCAAGTGACCACCACCATCTACAGATAACTGGTCATGGGCTTTTTTCTTGAATTCGTTGAATTTCTTCTCATCTGCACAAGACACCCAACGTACTGTATTGATGCTCACTGGCTCATAAATACAGTCCACCTTGTACTCTTCTTTCAGACGATACGCTACCACTTCGAACTGCAGCACACCCACAGCACCAACAATCAGGTCATTGCTGTTTTGTGGCATGAATACCTGAGTCGCACCTTCTTCAGAAAGCTCTTTCAGACCTTTTTGCAGCTGTTTTGACTTCAATGGATCTTTGAGACGGACACGGCGGAACATTTCCGGCGCAAAGTGCGGAATACCGGTAAATTGCAGTTTTTCACCTGAAGTGAAGGTATCACCGATCTGGATGGTACCGTGGTTATGCAGACCAATAATATCGCCCGGCCATGCTTCTTCCAGATGCTGACGGTCACCGGCCAGGAAGGTCAAGGCATCACTAATGCGGATATCTTTATCGATACGCACATGCTTCATTTTCATGCCTTTTTCATACTTACCTGAACAGATTCGCATGAAAGCAATACGGTCACGGTGTTTCGGGTCCATATTGGCCTGAATCTTGAAGATAAAGCCTGTGAAACCTTCTTCATCTGCCTCTACTTTACGGTCTTGAGTCGGATGCGCTTTGGGAGGCGGTGCATATTCGCTAAATGTATCCAGAACATGGTCGACACCGAAGTTACCTAAAGCTGTACCGAACAGCACTGGAGTTTGACGGCCTGCCAGGAATTCTTCACGATCTAATGGCTCATTCGCCATTTGTACCAGTTCCAACGATTCTTCAAACGCAGCCCAAGCCAGCTCTCCGACTTTTTCACGTAAGTCTGCATGATCATAGCCATCACGAACTTCGATATCAGTAATCACTGAACCAAAACCGGCTTTATAGACATAGAACTTTTCTTCGAGCAGGTTATAGACACCTGCAAAGTCACGTCCTGTACCGAGTGGCCAGGTAATCGGCACACATTTAATTTTCAGGACATTTTCAATTTCATCCAGCAGCTCTAAAGGCTCACGGATTTCACGGTCCATTTTGTTGACGAAAGAAATGATGGGGGTGTCACGCATACGACACACTTCCATCAATTTAATGGTACGTTCCTCGACACCTTTTGCACCGTCAATCACCATCAGCGCTGAGTCTACCGCAGTGAGGGTACGGTAAGTATCTTCCGAGAAATCTTCATGCCCCGGGGTATCGAGCAGGTTAATCATCTTGTCCTTGAACGGGAACTGCATGACGGACGTGGTGATCGAAATCCCACGTTCTTTTTCCATTTCCATCCAGTCAGAAGTGGCTGCACGATCCGATTTACGGCTTTTCACCATACCTGCAACCTGAATGGCCTGACCCCATAACAGCAATTTTTCTGTCATGGTGGTTTTACCGGCATCGGGGTGGGAAATAATGGCGAATGTACGTCGCTGAGCGACCTGTGCCGCTAACTCATCTTTAAAACTCATGGAAAATACCTACTGCAGAACCGCAGTGCTCAAGATCAAATACGATCAATATGAAAAATTGACGATATTGTAGCAGATTTCTAGAGCCAATAAGCAGCCCTATAAACTGGAGAAATCGCAGTTTCCCATTCTCTTTTCTGGTTGAACTGATATTTTTTTGGCTCGTCGATTTAACGGATTTAATTCACTACCCAATCTAGAAATTATAAATCGATAACCACATAAATTTTATAATTTACAATTGATTAGTTTAATAATAAAAAATTCTAAATAGTGATTTACCGGGTTCAAGAAACAAAGGCCCTAGCTTCAAGTTGCTCGACATCCATCGGTTTACCCAGCAGATAGCCCTGCATCTGCTGACAGCCCAAACGGGTTAAAATTTCTGCCTGCTGCACAGTTTCAATTCCTTCAGCTGTCACTTTTAAACCGAGTTTAATGGCCAGCTGAATAATACTTTCCAGAATCATTTCTTCCTTGGAACCTGCACTCAGACCCTGAATAAATTCCTTGTCAATTTTCAGCTCATCGACAGGCAGGTTTTTTAAATACAGGAAGCTAGAATGCCCGGTACCAAAATCATCAATCGCCAACTGGATGCCCATTTGACGCAACTGCTGCAAAGTCCGGATACTCGAATCAATATGATGCATGGCAGTCGATTCGGTAATCTCGATCATCAAATGTTGAGGATCAATTTTATATTGATTCAGAAGTTGTTCCAGTGTGCTGATCAGATGCTTATGCTCAAACTGAACCGCAGATAAATTGACGCCGATTGGGAAAAAATCAGCATGATCAGCTTCCCAGAGCTGAATCTGTTTGCAGGCCTGCTCTAGAGCCCAGTAGCCCATCGGAATAATCAAACCGGTTTTTTCTGCTCCGGGAATAAACATATTCGGACCCAGCAAACCATGCAATGGGTGCTTCCAGCGGATTAGCGCTTCTACACCACAGATCTGCTCATCATGGGTAAATTTTGGCTGATAAACCAAGATAAATTGCTGTTCTTCTACTGCCTTATACAGATCATTGATCAGTTTACTCTGGCTTTTGCTTTCATGCTGATCGGTCGAGAAATTAAAAACAGAATAGGTATTCCGTCCCTGATACTTGGAAGTCAACATGGCGGCATCTGCATTGATCAGCAGATCCTGCAGATTCTGGCCATGCTTCGGATACATGGCGATCCCGATACTGCCCGAGATATTGATGGTCTTGCCACTGATCTGGAAACTTTCCTGAATCAGTTCCAGAATCTTTTCTGATATTTTCGAGGCCTGCTCTACTGTAGTATTTTCCAGCACCAGCAGAAATTCATCGCCACCGATCCGCAGCAGTTTGGAATCATCTCCCAGAATTTGATGAATACGATAAGCCAGCTGAATCAGTAGCTGATCCCCAACGTGATGGCCAAACACATCATTCACGGCTTTAAAGCGATCCAAATCAATATATAAAAAAGCGATTTCATGCTGAGCATCTTGCTGCCGGCCAGAAAACAGCAATTGTGCATATTTGACCAGATATAAACGGTTTGGCAGTTTGGTGAGATTATCCTGAATCGCCTGATTCGCCAGCTCTTTATTGGCCAGCATCAGCTGACGGTTACGTGATTCAAAGCGTAACTCCAGCATGGCTACGCCAAATGCAGTCACCAGTACCAGACAACTAATCAGGATGACTGAAAATAGCAAGTCATAGTGGGAATGACTGATCTGGCTCAATGGATGGGCATTTTCATAAAAACTGAGTGCCGCCATTCCCGTATAATGCATCCCGACAATGGTCAACGTGAGCATACTTGCGACCACGAGCTTCATCCGGATCGTACTTTGCACTGCCTGTCGATATTTGAATGCCACCCAGAAACTGAGTCCCGCCCCACTTGTCGCAATCAGAATCGAACAGATCATTAATAAAGGGTGATAGGCAGTCACATGATTTTTAACATTCAGGCCCAGCATGCCCACATAGTGCATTCCTGACATACCCAGCCCCATCAGGACAGCCCCTAGAATCAGACGGGCACAAGGCAAAGTTTTACGGGTGGTGAGCCAGATGGCAAAGGTTGCTCCCACAAAGCTAATCACATAAGAACTTAAGGTGAGTGCAGTATCTATATCATAAGCATCAGGAAAATGAGCTGCCGTCATGCCGACATAATGCATTCCCCAGATTGCTAGCCCCAGCAAGCCACCGCTGAACAGTAAAATAAGGGTTTTCAACCTTAGCGATACATTACGAAATAGCATCTGCTCAAGCGTAAGCGTCAAATAGCAGACAATAAATGCTACAGCCATCGATCCAATGAGCAGACTGACATCATGATGAGCATGAATCATATAAAATGTTCCATCTGGGCGATCATTTTTATTTTATTGCGCAGCTGTATTCGCACGATTCCCCGCTAAATTTACGCCCTATAAAAAATAAAATACTCTTTTCAGAGTTCATCCCGACTGCTTCAAACTTGAAGCTATATACAAAATTTATTGCAATATTTTTATCTCTTCAGTAGCTGGAGTGAAGTTTAAAATTGCCCTGAATCGATAAAATAAAAATTCAGCTTATATATTAGAAGTCTTTGAGATTTTATCAATTGATTAAATTTAATATTCCAGCTTTTTTATTCGACATAAATCACAAATTTTTCTTTTTTATTTAGTTACATAGCACTTTATATTTAATTGATATTGCATTTTATTTGCACAAAAAAACAGCCTATCGAAATAGGCTGTTTTTAGAACTTATATTACTTTATGTTAAAGTTACTGTTTTGACTGTACTTGAGCATAGTCAGCCAAGACATGTGCGGCTTCCAGCACAAAAGCCTCTTCTTCCGGTAATGCCGGACGCTCTTTGGCTTTCATTTTCGCCCGGGCTTCAACCATGGCATCCAGAGATGCCTGATAACTTTCCCAGTTCGGATAAGGTTTCAGGCCGGTTGCAGCACGGCGGGCATTTTCAGCTTCTAAAGCTTTACGCTCGATATCCAGCAACTCAGCTTTACGCTGTTCCAGATCCAGAACTACACGTTTTTGGTCTTCGACTTTTTTCATAGCCGCTGTACGCTGTTCCAGATACTTGAATTGAGGATTCTGAGCGACACGCTGTTGAGATAACTTGGCCAGTTCCGGTACATATTTTTGGACCACACCTTCACGTTTAAATGGTGCAGTTGGAATCGTATCCCACTCTAGGGCATTTTTAGCCTTACGTTCACCAAACTCTTCGTTATAGATATCGACCAGCTTGATATCCGGAATCACGCCCTTGTTTTGGGTACTACCACCGGTCACACGGTAGAACTTACGCTGAGTCAGTGTTGCCTGACCATGTGCCAAGCTATCCAGCTGAACCTGCGCAGTTCCTTTACCTGTTGTGGTACTACCAATCACGATGCCACGTTCATAATCCTGAATTGCTGCTGAATAAATTTCACTTGCAGATGCAGAAGCCAGGTTCACCATTACTGCCAATGGACCGGCATAGGTTTGTGCACCACCATCATCATCTTCAAAGACGCTGACATTACCGTTACCATCACGAATCTGAACCACAGGACCTGACTTGATCACCTGTCCCAGCATACGTGCCACTTCTTCAAGTGAACCACCCGGGTTATTGCGCAAGTCTACAATAATACCGGCAACATTCTTCGCAGCCAGCTCTTTCAGGGCCTTATTGGTATCTTCTGATACGGAACGGTAGTCGGTACCCGCACGACGGGCACGATAGTTCAGATAGAAAGATGGAATTTCAATCACACCATATTGATATTTTTTACCATCACGCTGGATTTCCACGGTACGGGTTCTAACCCCGGCATCTTCTTCCTGAATCACATCACGTACAAGACTAACATTACGCGCCTGTCCCATGGTCGCACCCGGGCCTAATAACTTCAGCGTTACTTTGGTGCCGCGCTTACCACGAATCAGGCCAACAATTTCATTGCTTGGCCAGCCAATTACATCAACCATCTGTTCGCCGTCTTGAGCAACGCCAACAATACGGTCACCTGATTTTACCTGTCCTGATTTGCTGGCAGGCCCACCTTCTACAATGGTTTCAATCTTGGTGTAATCTTCATTACCACGTTCTGGGCGAATCGACACTCCAATCCCTTCCAGCTGCAATGTAGTCTGACGGTTCAGCTCCATCGCATCTACAGGCGGGAAATAATTACTGTGCGGATCATAAGTCAGCATCATCGCATTCAGGGTTTTATCCAGCACATCATCACTCTTGATCCGGCTGAGACGCTCTAACTGACGGGTATAACGCTTAGTCAGGGTTTGAGCAGGCGTTAAATCTTCCGGCCCAGTCAGATCCTGGCCATTTGCCAGTTCTGGATTGGCTTTGAGTGCATTCTGCTTGGCCTGCTCTTCTTCCTTACTGATCGTCAGGTTAATCAGCTGAGAGACCAGCATTTTTGACCAGTGAGCACGTTGTTCAGCCTGAGTTTTAAAGAACGGCGCCTTTTCGCGATCCGTTTCAATATATACATTCTTCTGGTTCAGATTTTGCGGTTTTTTCAGTTCTTCCAGCATAAAGGTATAGAACTGGGCTAAACGCTCACGATACTGCGCATGAATTTCATAAGGGCCAGACAAATTACCAGCTTTCAGATTGGCACCGAAAGTAGCGCCATAGCGTTTTTTATAATCTTCTATTTCAGATGCCAGAAAAAGACTGTGATCTGCATCCAGACTATCAATATAAAAATCAAAGATACGCTGTGAAGTCTGAGCATCCAGACGCATATTCAAATAATGTTGGCGATCAACGAGAGTTGCCAGTTGTCGGGATACCAATGCCTGTTCTTGAGAAGGTTGAAGCACTGCTTTGCTGACTACTTCTTTACCATCAGCTGCAATTGCATCATTCACCACATGGGTAAAAAATAATCCGCCTGTCGCAATCGCAACTGCACAAGCTATTGTTTGAAATTTCATAAATAATTCGTACTTCCTTGGCCTCAAGACCAATTTGACCGTGTTGCTTTCCGAGCAGAACTTAAAGTATTCAGCATCTTAAACAACTTAATATGTTTATGTCGTGTAGTTTTATCATATTCTGTGCTGACAAAGTGTAGCAAATCATTGCAGAATTCAGGTATTGTTTTCCCCGAAAATTCTAAAATGGATTCCGCATATGATTGGCGCATTGATGCTCGACATCGCAGGCACTACCCTTACTCAAGAAGATATTGAACTCTTGGGTGCACCACAAGTCGGTGGTGTAATTTTATTCGGTCGCAATATTGAATCTCCTGCCCAAGTCCGCGCCTTGACTGATCATATGCGTCAGGTCCGTCCAGATATTCTGATTGCGGTGGATCAGGAAGGTGGCCGTGTACAGCGCCTGAAACAGGGCTTTACCCTACTGCCTGCCATGGGTAAATTTGGTGAGCTTTACCAGACTAATCGTGAAAAAGCGCTGGAACTGGCCGAGAAATGTGGCTGGTTAATGGCCACCGAAGTACTGGCTGTCGGAATTGACTTTAGTTTTGCGCCTGTGCTGGATTTAAATGATATTAGCGATGTGATTGGCGACCGTAGTTTCGCCAAAAATATTCAGGATATTATTCCACTGGCTGGTGCTTTCCTGAAAGGTATGAAACGTGCTGGCATGGCTTCAACTGGTAAGCATTTCCCGGGACATGGTTCGGTTAAAGCAGATTCGCATGTAGCTGCAGCCATTGATATGCGTAGCTACGAAGAAATCCAGCAAAAAGATATGCAGACCTTTATCCAGTTACAGTCAAAACTGGATGCACTTATGCCTGCCCATGTTATTTATAGCCAAGTGGATCCAAATCCAGCCGGTTTCTCAGAATTCTGGATTCAGAAAGTGTTACGTCAAGAACTTGGCTTCGACGGCGTACTGTTCTCGGATGATTTAAGCATGCAGGCTGCCTGTGTAGCTGGCGGTGCCGATGCCCGTATTCAGGCGGCATTGAAAGCAGGTTGTGATATGGGATTGGTCTGCAATGATCGCGCAGCACAATGTATTGCGCTTGAGGGCATTCAGGATCTGCCACTGCCCAATCAGCAGCGTCTGGAACGTATGCGCGGAAAAATTCCAGAGATTCAAATCAGTACTGAACTGAATCTTGGAGATGAATGGCGCCAGATCCGTGATGAAATCAGCCAGTTTAAAGATCAGGTTCTCTAATTTTTAAATGATCTGAATACGACAAAGGAACACGACAAGGTGTTCCTTTTTTATTATCATGTTGAAAAGACTGCTATATTAATGAGCAGCATTGAATTAAAACAACAATAAGGTCAGGACGACATGACAGAATCTCTTTCACAACACCGCCATATTTCTTTTACTGCACATTATACTGGCTATATCTGGTACAAAATGGGGATTTCACATCCCGTATTTGCCACTTCTAAAGGTAAATTCCTTGCCAAACTGGTTCATCCACTGGAGTCATGGGCTGAGCGTCATGTGGGCGGCAGTATGCGCACTACCCTGAAACAGCGTCATCAAATGATTGATGAACACTTAAGCCAGTTAATTAGTAAATATCCTCAATTACAGGTACTGGAAATTGCTAGTGGTTTATCCCCACGCAGCTGGAGTTTTAGACAGAAATTTCCCGGGATTAATTATCGGGAGCTGGATCTGCCCGATATGGCCAGGATCAAAACCAACGCCTTGCAGCAGATTGATCAAGATGCCCCGGAAGTATTGAGCGCCGATATTTTTAGTGCAGAACTGGCGAATATTTTTAAAGTCTTTGACCCGCAACAGCCTCTAGTCATTATTAGTGAAGGCCTGATCAATTACTTTGATCAAAAAATGCTGTTTACCTTGCTCAAAGGCATTACCGAATACGGTCAGGGTTTCAGTGAAGTGCATTATCTCAGTGATATTTATCCTGAACCGGTCAAAAATAAACTGGCAAGCTTTATCTGGGCTTGTAGCCGTCTGCTAAAATTCATGTCACGCAGTGCATTTACTTTTCATTTTAAATCACCTCAAGAACTACAGCAGTTTTTTCAGCAAGCTGGGTTTATGCAGGTGGAGGTCGAACAGCCACAACGTTATTTTGCAGAACCTCGACAGCAGAATCCTCATTATGAACAGGATGAACATCTAGGCGATTTGGTCTGGATGATTCATGCGGTGAAAAAAAACAGCGTTTAATCACGCTGTTTTTTTATGAATTTTATTGTTTAGATGACTGCATCGAATACTTCAGCCTGTTGAAGTGCTTTCTCTTTCTGGACAAAACGTAGTAAACGCTCTGCTACATCAAAACTGCCATGCTTGAACAAAGCACGTAACTGAGTGCCATCATGTTCGAAGATCAGACATTCGATCTTAAACTCGCCTTCTTCATCTTCCAAATGTAAAGCCAAATCACGTGGATACGCGGCTGCTTGATCAGTTAATCCAGGTTCCAATTCCAGTAACACCCCAAAGAAATTCATATCAACAATTTCTGCCTTGAGTACCAGATCAGAATGGCGATGACTTAAATAACGCTGTGGATCCTGAACCGTAATCCGCTCTTCACCGCGCCGTTCGATCTGCTGCATCTGTTCACGGGTGAACGGGATAATACCTTCGAGCTGATCAACCGGCTCATCACGCAAGAAAGTTGCAAATAAATGCATGGTTTCTTTACGACGCTGTAACTGAGGCACATGATCTGCAGAAGCGATCTGCACATACTGCATGTTTGGACATTGCAGGGCAAAATTGGCATTTTCATGTGGCAAGGTAAAGCTGTCATATTGCCCGCATGCGACTAGAACCTTACATTGAGGAATCGGTACATTGGTCAGTCTTAAAAGACGATTACAATTAATGTCATAGCGGTCCTGTTCTGTCGCTGTAAACTCGGACATCTGCTTAAAGAACAGCCGTTTTGCTGTTGGTGACATGCGGGTTTCTTTTAAACGTGCATGATTGACCAGATACAGAATCACCGCTTGGCCAAATTCGTCCATGCGCTGTTCTTTCATTAAATGTAGAGATTCTTCCAGCAGCATGCGCCAGCTTTTGCGGGTTTTCTGCATTACACCCATCAAAATCATACGGTCTACCAGTTCAGGACGCTGATCTGCCAGGCAGGAAGCCACCACTGAACCTAAAGACATCCCTAGAATAGCCACCTTAGGCAGTTGCATCTGCTCCAGCCATTGGCCTAGCATCGCTGCCAGATCTTCCAGTTCAAGTGTTCCTGCAGATAAGCCGGTATCAACGTTAGTAATTTGCTGGTTGGCCCCCATGGAAGGTAAATCAATTAAAATAATAGGTCCCGCATCAAATAACTGTTCTACACAATATTTGTAAGAATTAAAGTTCTGAAAAGCTCCCCCAATAATCACCATTGGGCGCATATGCAAAGTATCAGGACGCGCAATGGCCATATACTCGATTTTCCAGCCATCGATCCATGTCGTACGTGCTGGTTGCTTGAAACTGTGCTTATCATAAAGATCAAAAAAACCGTAATGGCTATGTTGGTCCAATGCCTGGGCATCCATCTGGATAATGGAATTCATATTCCTTTCCTCCGTCCTTGCCTTATTTTTATTGTGCAAGTCATTATTTACAGATCTTATGCTTCAGGATTATTCCGATTATCCTGAACACGCATCCTGCGCTGTAGTAATTATATCAATGACATCTATGTCGCTACATTTCATTCTATACAGAGCGGCTTTTCACAAGCAACTGATTCGACAACCACTTATCTGCTTTTAAAGATAAAACAATTTCAAAATGTTTAGAAACAGTGAAAAGCTTATGATTTTTAAGTGTTGGGCTTCATTGTCCGGCATCAGACTGTTAATATCAAAGTGAAATTTCTAAGTGATTGAACCGCTATGCAAGAGTCTATTGAACAATATATGCAAACGGTAGGACAGCAGGCACGCCAGGCTTCTCGCATTTTGGCTCGTGCGTCTACCCAAACTAAAAACAGCGCATTGTCAGCAATTTATACCGCTTTAGAAAACAGTCAAGCTGCTATTCTGGCTGCTAACCAGATTGATATCAATAAAGCTCACCAGAACAATCTGGATAGTGCCCTGCTTGATCGCTTAGAACTCAACCCCGCACGCTTTAAAGGTATGTTACAGGGCCTGAAAGATGTGATCAGCCTGAAAGATCCAATTGGTGAAATCACTGATATGGCTTACCGTCCTACAGGGATTCAGCTTGGCAAGATGCGTGTGCCTTTGGGCGTAGTGGGCATGATTTATGAATCACGTCCGAATGTAACTCTGGAAGCTGCTTCACTGGCATTAAAATCTGGAAATGCGATTATTCTGCGTGGCGGTTCAGAAGCTCTGGAATCTAACCAGGCCATTGCAACTGCCATCCAGCATGGCTTAAAAGTGGCAGGTTTACCTGAAGCATCAGTTCAGGTGATTAATACGACTGACCGTGCTGCAGTTGGCCAGCTGATTACCCTGACTGAATATGTCGATGTGATCGTACCGCGTGGTGGTAAAGGCTTAATTGAACGCATTACTGAAGAGGCACGTGTGCCTGTGATTAAACATCTGGACGGGAATTGCCATGTCTATGTCGAAGCACAGGCTGATCTGCTCAAAGCCCTACCCATTGTTTTGAATGCCAAAACCCATCGTTATGGCGTATGTAATGCCATGGAAACTTTGCTGGTTGATGAAAAAGTTGCTGAAGATTTCCTGCCTCGAATTGCTGAGCTGTATCAGGAAAAACAGGTAGAGCTTCGTGGTTGTCGTGAAACCCAGCGTATCTTGGGCAATCAGGTAGTCGCAGCGACAGAAGAAGACTGGTACACCGAATATCTGGGTCCGATTCTGGCAGTTAAAATCGTATCGGGTGTTGAGGAAGCCATTGAACATATCAATAAATATGGCTCGCATCATACTGATTCAATTATTACTGAGAATTACAGCATCGCTCGTGAATTTTTAGCTGGTGTAGATTCGAGTTCAGTCATGATCAATGCCTCTACCCGCTTTGCTGACGGCTTCGAATATGGCCTAGGAGCGGAAATCGGTATTTCGACGGATAAGATTCATGCCCGCGGCCCGGTTGGCCTAGAAGGCCTGACTTCTCAGAAATGGGTAGTCTTCGGTGATGGTCAGATTCGCCAGTAAATAGATAATAAAATCAGCCTTGTTCGCAAGGCTGATTTTTTATGCATTAGATGAATAAAAGATATGTTCAAGTAAATATGCAGCCTTTATAAAATTGCATATAATTTCTTCATATCCATACCTAAAAGGTAGAATAAATAAACATTATTTTTAAGAAATATAAGTTACAGTTTAATAGATCATTTTTTAGCAGTATTTTATTTATAAATGAAAACTATGAACTGATAAATTTTAATTATTATTGTCGCTATGGTCGATAATGCTTAAGTCTAATCGGCTAAAGTCTATCTAGGACAGTAAAAAAACCCATGTTAAAACATGATCACAGACCTATCTTGTGTCGCTTTTGCCAGCAGACAGGTCAACGAAATGGATGAGAATTTTAATTAGAATCGGGTAAACAATCGTGTCTAAATCAGTATTAGTTATTAATTGTGGCTCTTCTTCAATCAAGTTTGCCCTATTGCTTGAAGAACAGAATTTCCGTATTCACGGCTTAGCTGAAAACTTAGGCACAGAAAATGCCCGTATTAAAGGTGTGACTGTCGGTAATGAACCCGTCGATATTCATATTCCTTTTGCAGATCATAAAAAAGCGTTAGAAGTAGGTTTAGAGCGTCTGGCAAACTATAAGCCGGATGCGATCGGTCACCGTGTGGTACATGGTGGCAGTCTGACCAAAGCTGAACTGATTACTGACGAGATTATTGAAAAAATTCGCGAAGCAACTCCACTTGCGCCTTTACACAACCCGGCTCACCTGATCGGGATCGAAGCGACTAAACGTTTATTCCCAGACTTGCCACAAGTCGCAGTATTTGATACTGCTTTCCATCAAACCATGCCGGCACATGCTTACCGTTATGCGCTGCCTAAATTCCTTTATACTGAATATGGCGTACGTCGTTATGGTTTCCATGGTACCAGCCATGCTTATGTGTCCGATCGCGGTTCTGAACTGGCTGGTAGCTTTAAGCAAGGTGGCTGGTTAACAGCACATCTCGGTAATGGTAGTTCGACCTGTGCGGTATGGAATGGCCAAAGTGTAGATACCTCAATGGGTCTGACGCCACTTGAAGGTGTGGTGATGGGGACCCGTAGTGGTGATGTCGATCCAAGTTTGCATAGCTTCCTGGCTGCAAACCTAGGCTGGGATGTATATAAAATTGACAAGATGCTCAACAAAGAAAGTGGCTTGCTTGGTTTGTCTGACAACCTGTCTAATGACATGCGTACCCTGATTGAAGCCTCAGAACAAGGTAGTGAAGATGCGACTCTTGCGATTGAAGTATTCTGCTACCGTCTGGCGAAATCTTTAGCTGCTTTAAGCTGTGGTCTGCCACGTATTGATGGTCTGTTCTTTACCGGTGGTATTGGTGAAAACTCGGCGTATATCCGTGAAAAAACCATGGCTTATTTACCACATTTCGGTTTCAACCTGGATAAAGACGCTAATAGCAGTTTGAAACGCGGTACAGAAGGTCGGATCGATAACGGTACAGGCCCACAAATCTGGGTAGTTCCGACTGATGAAGAAGGCCGAATCGCGAAAGAAACTCATTCTGTGGTAGAGAATGAAGTGGAGCAAGCCACTGCAAAAAAGTCTGAACCTGAAGCTGCGCTTGCATAAGCAAGCCCGGTTCCCTTTTACCTAATTTCTATTATTGCGCGACTGATATTACTATGAAAACGATTTTATTGGTGCCGACCGGGGAAGGCGTTGGCTTAACTTCAGCCTGTTTAGGTTTGGTATATGCTTTAGAATGCCAAGGGGTAAAGGCAGGCTTTGTGAAACCTTTTTCACAGGAAAAAAGTCAGGATACAGATCGCACTACAGCACTCTATCGTCATTTATCCCAAAGTGAAACCGTTGAACCGATTGCTTATGAAAGTCTGATTCAGCGCTTTAATCTTGGTGAAACAGATGAATTGCTTGAAGATGCAGTACGCCTGCATCGTGAGATTGCCAAAAATCACGACCTGATTATTGTTGAAGGTTTGGTGCCCAATAGCCGCGATACCTTTGCGCCAAGCTTTAATGCAGCCTTGGCGCAGGCACTCGATGCCAAAGTCATCATTGTCAGCAATGCTGATATCAACCAGCCTGAAGTGGCAGCTGAAAAAATTGAAAGCCAATTACGTTATCTGGGTGGGTCCTCTTCTACCCGTATGGCTGGCGTATTATTTATGCGCACCAAAGGCTTACCTGAAGATTCTGCCCATATCCCGGTGACTATTGATCCTGGTTTACGCCTGATTAGTGATACCAAAAAATTTATAGCAGCTATTCAGAAAACTCATGCCCATATTGGGTCTGAAAAGCTTCCAGTCATTGGTCTGGTTCCATTCAGTAATACTTTAAGTGTGCCACGTATTTCTGACCTGGCAGCGCATATTTCAGCAGACTGGGTGAACTTGGGTGAAGCAAAACAGCGCCGTGTCTTACACAGCAGTTTAATTGCGTCCAACATTGAACATGAATTGCATAAATTTGTAGCTGGCGAACTGATTATTAGTGCATCAGACCGTATTGATGTCTTGCTGGCAAGTAGCTTGGCGAGCAGCAATGGCATTCCATTGGCAGGTCTGGTACTGACTGAACATTATGAGCCAAATTCGGCTGTACTGGAGTTCTGCCAGACAGCGATTAAACATGGTCTGCCTATTCTGCATACGCCACTTAGCACTTTTGAAACTGCCCAAAGTCTGGCCAATTTAAGCAATGAAATTCCATGTGATGATACTGAACGTGCTGAACAGGTCACTCGTTTTGTGTCCAGTCATTTAAATGAAGAATGGATTGCACAGCTAATCAATGGTTCTTATAAGCCACGTCTGTCTCCTTCTGCATTCCGTCATGAACTGGTACAAAAATCGATTACTGCGAAAAAACGTATTGTGCTTCCGGAAGGTGATGAGCCACGTACCATTCAGGCGGCTGCGATCTGTCAATCTCGTGGGATTGCGCACTGTATCTTGCTGGCAAAACCGGAAGAAGTGGTTGAAGTTGCTAAAGCACGCAATATTGAATTACCGCACGATCTTGAAATTATTGATCCAGACCTGATTCGCGAGAATTATGTGGAAAAAATGGTTGAACTGCGTAAAGGCAAAATCAATGAATTGCAGGCGCGTGAACAGCTACAGGATACTGTCGTACTCGGCACCATGATGCTGGCACTTGATCAAGTGGATGGTCTGGTTTCTGGTGCAGTACATACGACTGCCAATACCGTTCGTCCTGCTTTCCAGTTGATCAAGACAGCGCCTGAATATTCACTGGTTTCCTCAGTATTCTTTATGCTGCTGCCAGATGAGGTCTATGTTTATGGTGACTGTGCGATTAATCCAGATCCGGATGCTGAACAACTGGCTGAAATTGCAATTCAGTCTGCTGACTCTGCAAAAGCCTTTGGCATTGATCCACGTATTGCCATGATTTCTTACTCTACCGGGACTTCAGGCACAGGTGCAGACGTAGAAAAAGTGGCGAAAGCGACTGAGATTGCGAAACAGCGTCGTCCTGATCTGTTGATTGATGGTCCACTGCAATACGATGCCGCTTCAGTTGAAAGTGTAGGGCGTCAGAAAGCACCAGATTCACAAGTCGCTGGTCGTGCCAATGTGTTTATCTTCCCTGATCTAAATACTGGTAACACCACTTATAAAGCGGTACAACGTGCGGCAAATGTCGTGAGTGTCGGTCCGATGCTGCAAGGCTTGAACAAGCCGGTGAATGACCTGTCACGTGGTGCGCTGGTCGATGACATTGTATTTACTATAGCCTTAACTGCGATTCAGGCAGATCAGCAAGCTAGTTAATTTTCTTTAACACTCCACAACCATCCGGTCAAAAGATCGGGTGGTTTTTTTATTGATCTATTTATAAGTTTTCTCAGTAATCATTAGGCGTTCTATCATCTACAGATTATCTAGCTCAAAAAATTATGCAGGTTCTTAATCTGCTCTATGAGTAAATAAAACTAAAATAAACAGATTGATGACACAAAAGAAATGCCAGCCGAACAGGCTGGCATTTACCACTTTAACAGATCAGAGTGCCTATTTAAGCTTGCATCCAGTTTGACTATTTAAGCCAAACCAGAACAAGTCAGGCAACGATCATGCTTATACCGTGGTCCATTCTTTGTGCACATCTTCTGCTGTTTTATTCAAGATCACGCTGTCATCTTTCACTTCGCTTACCCAGCTGACCGGAATCAGATGATGCTCATTATTCTCGTCATCACTTCTTGTCAATTTAATCTTGTCCTGACCTTCTAAATGATCCACTTTACCAACTTGAGTACCATCTGAAGCAATTACTGAAGCATGTTCTTTGATGTCATTTGTATTAAAGTTACTCATTCCAATTGCCCTATTTATAGAAGTTGAGAGACCTCAGTCTAAGCCCTAAAAAATTGGCTGTGTGTAAGGGTTTTCAGGCTTTGGGTTTTTCTGGGTTAATAATGTAATGAAGAAAAATAACTGTGTCACAGGCGTGTTGTGGCAAGGCCAAGATGATTGAAATATTGTTTTTTTATTAAGGTAATTTGAAGATTTGAAGATTTGAAGATTTGAAGATTTGAAGATTTGAAGATTTGAAGATTTGAAGATTTGAAGATTTGAAGATTTGAAGATTTGAAGATTTGAAGATAGGCTAATTTTTTAGCTCTTAAAATGTAAAAAAGAAGATAAAGCTTAAGCTTGATCTTCTTTCTGGCCGTAGAACCAAGTAGCAGCGATATAAAGACTAAAAGCAATTACCATCAATACACTAGTCAGGGTCATAAAGAAAACTCATCATTCATTTGATAAGCGCATTATGTAAAAGTTTTATGACAGTTATATGACAATGATGAAATTTTCATAATTTTAATTAATTAATAAAAATCATATATTTAGAATATATTTAATTATATTCCAATAAATTTTAAGCTGAAATATGACAGTAAATATGACAAAAACCTGTCATTTTTAACCAATCTTTCAGCCAAAGTAATTTTCCTTATTGCTTAAACTATAAACTTTTGGCCAATGTCCCTGCAAAACGCCCACAACCGGATTCATTTGTCTTATAATTTAGCCCGCTAGCTAACAGCCCGCTCAAGAGATATTTGTATGACAACTATTATCAAGCAAGATGACTTGATCACATCGGTTAAAGATGCGCTTCAGTTCATTTCTTACTATCATCCACAAGACTTCATCCAAGCGATGAGCCGTGCGTACGACCGTGAAGAGAACAAAGCTGCGAAAGATGCGATCGCGCAAATCTTAATTAACTCACGCATGTGTGCAGAAGGCCACCGCCCTATCTGCCAGGATACTGGTATCGTCAACGTATTTGTTGAAGTGGGCATGGACGTTAAATTTGATTTAACCATGAGCCTGGACAATGCGATCAACGAAGGTGTACGTCAAGGTTATCTTGAAAACTCTAACGTACTTCGTGCATCTGTACTGGCTGACCCTGCTTTTGGCCGTAAGAACACCAAAGACAACACGCCTGCTGTGATCTATCACAAACTTGTTCCAGGTAACAAAGTAGACATCACTGTTGCTGCTAAGGGTGGCGGTTCAGAAAACAAATCTAAACTGGCAATGTTGAACCCGTCTGACTCAATCGTGGACTGGGTATTAAAAACTGTTCCAACTATGGGTGCAGGCTGGTGTCCTCCTGGTATGCTGGGTATCGGTATTGGTGGTACTGCTGAAAAAGCCATGATGCTTGCAAAAGAAGCATTGATGGAAGAGATCAACATGGACGAATTGCTTCGTCGTGGCCCACAAAACAAACTTGAAGAACTTCGTATCGAAATCTTCGAGAAAGTAAACGCATTGGGCATTGGTGCTCAAGGTCTTGGTGGTTTAACCACTGTTCTAGACATCAAGATCAAAGATTACCCTTGTCACGCTGCGGGCAAACCAGTCGGCATGATCCCGAACTGTGCTGCAACCCGTCACGCACACTTCACACTTGATGGTTCAGGCGTTGCACATATTCAAGCACCAAGCCTTGAAGACTACCCATCAGTCACTTGGGATTCTTCATCTTCTAAACGTGTTGACCTAGACAACATCACTCAAGAAGAAATGAACTCTTGGAAACCAGGTGATACGCTGCTTCTAAACGGTACAATCTATACTGGCCGTGATGCTGCACACAAACGTATGGTAGACATGCTGAACAACGGTGAAGAACTCCCTGTTGATCTAAAAGGCAAATTCATCTACTACGTAGGTCCTGTTGATCCAGTGGGTGACGAAGTTGTAGGTCCTGCAGGTCCAACAACTGCAACTCGTATGGATAAATTCACTCGTCAGGTATTAGAAGCAACTGGTCTTTATGGCATGATCGGTAAAGCGGACCGTGGTCCTGCTGCTGTTGAAGCAATTAAAGACAACAAAGCGACTTACCTCATGGCGGTTGGTGGTGCTGCATACCTCGTATCTAAAGCAATCCGTGAAGCTGAAGTGGTTGCATTTGCTGATTTGGGCATGGAAGCGATCTACAAGTTTGTAGTGAAAGATATGCCTGTATCTGTAGCAGTTGACGTAAATGGTACATCTGTACACGCGACTGCTCCAAAAATCTGGCAAGCAAAAATTGGCAAAATTCCAGTAGTTGACGCTGCTGCGGGTTAATTTAAGCTATATAAAAAAGCACCCTTAATGGGTGCTTTTTTATTGGAATTTTAAAATTAATTACCAGGTTCTTGGATCCCAGAGTTTAAACGGTGTGGTTAACTGTACATCTGTAGATGGATCATATTCAGTTGCCTTAATTTTCTGAGCTTTCTTGCGGATTTTCCCAGTTTCCTGATCCTGTGCAAAAAAGTTAAAACTGTCCGATTTTAACTGGGTAAAAGCAATTTCATTGAGGCCCACACTGCTCGGCATCAGCATCAGAGGTCCCGGAACACTACGACGGGTGCTTAGATTTTCTTCATCATACTTAATAAAATAGGATTGACCCGCTTCTACGGTAAAGTCCAGATATTTAGGTTTCTGGAAGTGCAAAGCACCTAAAGGACGGCTGGTACTCAAGCGATAAGTGCCTGCAGGTAACTCAATCCAGTAATGATGATTATGCAATAAACTCGGAATACGATGCTGATTGATAAATAGGCTGGCAGCGACAATTTCCTGACGGTTCCATTTGGAATCCGGGCGGTATAAATAAACAATTGCTGCATCCTCATGCTGAGGTTTAACTGCCTGAAAATGATTGCCCTGTTTCTGGTTGACCCAGCCGCCAATTGTAAACATCCCCACCCGATGCTGTTCGACGAAGCCTGGTTTTTTTTCAAGATCAATATTTTTTAAAGTGCTGAGTGGCTGTGTAGGCTCAACTACGGCTTTTTTACCGTGACAACCCATCAGCGCCAAACTGCCGATGAGCACCATTGCGACTCCACGCATGCTTATCCCTCACTGCGTCTTTATTCTTGTATGCAAGTGCTTTGCGATATATTTTTATAGCTTTCGGCGTCCACGCCTAGATGTTGAGATTAGCATCTGCTTTTATCTTTTGGAAATAAAAAACGTGCGAAAACACGGGGTTTTCGCACGTTTCTGACGAATAGCAATCAAGCAGATTTGCTATTCACCACCTTTAAATCAACTTTTGCCGCTGTTTCTGGCTCGTCATGTGGTTGACGTTCAGCACGAAATTCTGGTGCAGCTTCACCATTAATGACAGCTTCATTCACCACCACGGTGCCTACATCGCTACGACTCGGCAGGTCATACATGGTTTCTAGCAATGAATTTTCCAGAATTGAACGCAGGCCACGCGCACCAGTATTACGTTCCAGTGCTTTTTTCGCAACGGCACGTAGTGCTGAATCTTCAAAGACCAAGTCCACATTTTCCATCTCAAACAAATGTTTATATTGACGAGTTAATGCATTCTTCGGCTCAGTCAGAATCTGCATTAAAGCTTCTTCATCGAGCTCATCCAAAGTCGCAATCACGGGTAAACGACCAATGAATTCTGGAATCAGACCAAATTTCACCAAGTCAGTCGCTTCGACCTGACGGAACAATTCAGACAACTTTTTGCTTTCGTCTTTATTACGGACTTCTGCAGTAAAGCCAATACCACCTTTCTCCTGACGCTGCTGTACGATTTTCTCAAGACCTGAGAATGCACCGCCACAGATGAACAGGATATTCGAGGTATCAATCTGAATGAATTCCTGCTGCGGGTGCTTACGACCACCTTGTGGTGGAATTGAAGCAACCGTACCTTCGATCATTTTCAGCAAGGCTTGCTGTACGCCTTCACCTGATACATCACGAGTAATGGATGGGTTTTCAGATTTACGGGTAATCTTGTCGATTTCATCGATATAGATAATGCCCTTTTGCGCTTTTTCGACATCGTAATCAGCTTTTTGCAAAAGCTTTTGTACAATGTTTTCAACATCTTCACCCACATAACCCGCTTCAGTTAGGGTTGTTGCATCTGCCATGGCAAATGGAACGTCCAGAAGACGGGCAAGGGTTTGTGCCAGCAAGGTTTTACCTGAACCGGTCGGACCGACCAGCAGGATATTACTTTTGGCAATTTCAACGGAATCATCTGCTTTCTTACCATTGGTCTGTACTTTCAGACGTTTGTAATGGTTGTATACGGCCACAGATAATGTCTTTTTCGCTACGTCCTGACCAATCACATATTGATCGAGCGCCGCACGGATTTCATGCGGTTTCGGTAAAGGACGGTTCGCCCAGTCATTGGTTTCGACCTGTTGACTGGTTTGAACCAAATCTAAGCATACGTCCACACATTCATTACAAATGTATGCGTCCTCGCCTGCAATCAGCTTTCCGACTTCAGACTGCGTTTTACCGCAAAATGAACAATGCTTTTGTCCTTGAGGATGTTCGGACATATTTACTCCAATATCTCAATCTCTAAAACTTATGGACGTTTCGTTAGAACTTCATCCACAAGACCGTATTCTTTCGCTTGCTGAGCAGTCATGAAGTTGTCACGGTCTGTATCGCGTGCCACTTTTTCATAGTCCTGACCGCTATGTTCAGCCATTAAACGGTTTAAACGTTCTTTAATGAACAGAATTTCACGTGCGTGAATTTCAATATCTGATGCCTGGCCTTTGAAACCACCCAAAGGCTGGTGAATCATGACACGTGCATTTTCAAGGCAGTAACGTTTACCTTTAGTCCCTGCATTGAGCAGGAATGCACCCATTGATGCTGCCTGACCCATACAATAAGTCACAACATCCGGTTTAATAAACTGCATGGTATCGTAGATCGCCATGCCAGCAGTCACCGAACCACCCGGTGAGTTGATATATAAATGAATATCTTTATCTGGGTTCTCAGCTTCTAAAAACAACATTTGCGCAACGATCAGGTTGGCCATATTGTCTTCAACTTCACCTGTCAGAAAAATTACCCGCTCACGTAAAAGGCGTGAATAAATATCAAAAGAACGCTCACCACGAGAGGATTGTTCTACCACCATTGGCACTAAAGCGTTTTCAATCGTTGGAACATACATAGGTTTATTTATTCCTAAATTTTTGTGACTTAATCCATAATCACAATATGAGGGATAATCAATGAAATTGCAAAATAATCGCGAATAATTCCATCATATTTTTTGCATTAGTTTTGTGAAAATCAGATATGTCAAGAAATTACTAATATGAAAAAAGGCGCACGAAGCGCCTTTTTATGGAAAGCTTGAATTAGCCTTGTTGACGAGCTTGTTGCTCTTTCAATAAGTCTTCATAGCTTACAGTCGCATCAGTCACTTTAGCAGATGCCAGGATGTGATCAACAACTTGATCTTCAAGTACAACTGCTTCGATTTGAGCACGTTGTTGCTTGTCATTTTTGAAGTATTCAATCACTTCGTTTGGATCTTCGTAAGAAGAAGCCATGTCTTCGATATAAGCTTCAACGCGCGCTTGATCTACTTCGATTTTCGCATCAGCAAGAATACGGCTTACCAATACGCCAAGTTTAACTGATTTCTCAGCTTGTTCTTTAAACAGGTCATCTGGAAGCATGCTTGAATCAAATGCTTTCGCGCCTTGAGCACCGAACTGTTGAGTGAACTGCTGGATCATTTGTTGACGTTGACGGTCAATTTCTTGAGCAAGCATGGCAGATGGAAGTTCAACTTCGTTTGCAGCTACAAGTGCATCGAAAGTTGCGCCTTTAACCTGGTTACGCAGGCCGTTTTTCACTTCACGTTCCATGTTTTTACGAACGTCAGCTTTCAGTTTTTCAACGCCATCTTCTTCAGAAATACCGAAGATTTTCAGGAATTCAGCATCAATTTCTGGAAGTTTTTGTTTTTCAACAAGTTTCACATTGATTTTGAATTGAGCTTGTTTACCAGCAAGGTTTTCAGCTTGGTAATCTTCAGGGAAAGTAACATCGATCACTTTCTCTTCGCCTTTCTTCATACCGATGATGCCATCTTCGAAGCCAGGGATCATACGACCAGAACCTAAAACAAGTTTAAAGTCTTGCGCAGCGCCGCCTTCAAATTTTTCGCCATCAACAGTACCTTCGAAGTCGAAAGTTACTTGCATGTCTTTTTTAGCCATGCCTTTAGTTTCAGCCCAAGAAGCGCGTTGTTTTTGAAGATTTTCAATCATCTTCTCAACGTCTTTATCATTTACTTCAGACGCTTTACGTTCAACTTCCAGACCTTCGAATTTCACTTCAACTTCTGGATAAACTTCAACAGTCGCTTCATAAACTAAAGCATCATCTTTCATTTCAGTTTTTTCGATGTTTGGCATACCAACAGCGTTGATTTTTTCTTGTTGGATTGCTTCGAAAACTGTGTCGCGAATGATGTCGTTGACAACTTCTTGGTAGATACCAGCGCCGTATTCACGACGAACTACGTTTACAGGTACTTTACCTGGACGGAAGCCGTTGATCTTCGCAGTTTTAGCAGTGCGTTTTAAACGAGCTTCAAATTGCTCATTAATACGGCTCGTCGGTACAGAAACATTTAAACGACGGGCAACGCCCGAAACCGCTTCAGAAGTTACTTGCATGGCTTCCTCTATATATTTGGTAATAACAGGTTTATAAAAATGTGCCACATTATATGACAACATTTGCAGATATACAAAACACAATACTTGAATCGTCTTTATTGATGCTGTAATAATCAAATTTATTCAGTCAAATTCATTTTTCTTTGATTAAATATCCCTTCCCTCAAATAAGAGTAGATATATTGATTACTCAAACTGGACGGATCATCTCATTCATCGGCATTTATGGATTTTTATAGGACTTTTAGTAAACTTTTCTTTATCTTTTCTTCAAAATTTTTAAACTCTAATAATCTCAATAAAAGTAACGATAATAATCTATTAATCAGATCTATTTTAAATACATTAACTTAGAAACATTTTGATACACTATCACATTGATCAAACCAATTAATACAATCCTTAAAATCGTCATTTCCTATCGGCAAGTAATTCTTAATTTAAATAAGAATTATTATTATTCGCATACATAAATTTTATGCTTTTTTCGGGTTCCCACATGTCGTTTATCAAATCACGTAAAAAACTCGTTTCATCGGCGATTGCCTCTTCCCTCTCGATTGTAACCGTAAATGCTGTGGCTGATGAAAATGTGGTCAAGCTCGAAACTATTCATCAAGAAGTTAAAGCTGAACAGACACCAAGTTTAAAAGTAGATAATTCCGCAAATAAGAAATTTGTTGCACCTTTACTGGATACACCTAAATCTGTATCAGTCATTTCTAAGCAACTGATTGAAGACACTCAAGTCACTACACTTTCTGATGCTTTACGTACTGTACCTGGTATTACTTTGGGTGCGGGTGAAGGTGGCAACCCGAATGGCGATCGTCCATTTATTCGTGGTTATAACTCTGAAAGCTCAATGTATGTAGATGGAGTTCGTAGCGCGACTTCACAAAACCGTGAAATGTTTGCGGTCGAACAGGTTGAAGTGACCAAAGGCTCTTCTTCTGCAATGGGCGGTGCCGGTACGACTGGCGGTAGCATCAACATGATCTCTAAGGTTGCTAAAGCTGGTGATTCTTTAGAAGGTTCCATTGCACAAGGTACCGATAATTACCAGCGCATCACTTTAGATGGCAACAAAGATTTCGGTAATGGCATTGCAGCGCGTATTGCTGTGATGGGTCATCAAAATGAAAAAGCAGGTCAGAAAGACGGTGCTGAATATAAACGTGCAGGTATTGCACCAAGTATCAGTTTTGGTCTGGATACCCCTACTCGTGGGACTTTAAGCTATTACTACTTAAAATCTGATGATACGCCTGATGCTGGTGTTCCATATAATTATGACAAAGATAAAAAAGCGACTGTCGGTAAACCTATCGATGTTAAACAAGGCATCTACTATGGTTTATTAAATCGTGATTTCCAGAAACAAGAAAATCAGATTGGTACACTTAAATTAGAACATGATCTGACTGATGATTTGACTTTGAGTAATACTGCTATTTATAGCAAGTCAAAAAATGATTATCTATGGACGCAGCCTGATGACTCAAAAGGTAACGTACTCAATGATAAAGTATGGCGTCGTATTAACTCACGGATTACAGATACAGAAACCTTTAGCGATCAACTTTCTTTAGCAGGTAAGTTTAATACCGGTGCTCTAAAGCATAGCTTTAATACAGGTGTTGAATACTCTAAACAAGAATCTGATAAAGGTAACTATTCAACCACCTACCCTGGCTACCCTGATAGCACGACAGGTGGATTTAACAGTGATTGTGCAAATAATGATGCATGGTGTACTTCTTTAACCAATCCAAACTCACGTGATCAATGGTTAGGTGCTCGTACAGCCAACAGAGCTACCACGACCACTACCACAGAAACAGCTTCTATTTATTTACTGGATAACATTGAACTCAATCCGCAATGGTTATTGGACTTAGGATTGCGTTGGGATGACTTTGATACCAAGCAAAAAACCAATGCTTCAGGTGAAACCATTTCAAGTGACGCTGATTTCTTCACTTACCAGGCAGGTCTTACTTTTAAACCGCGTGAAAATGGATCTATTTACACAAGCTTCGCTACTTCAGCCAACCCTGTAGGTGTTGACTCAGGTGATGGTTCAGAAGGTATTGCAGAAAATTATAGCAATCTCGATCCTGAAGAAAGCCGCACATTTGAAATTGGTACGAAATGGGATCTATTTAATGACAAATTGAATTTGACTGCTGCAATTTTCCGTACTGAAAAACAGAATGCTCGAGTTCAGTTAACACCGACTACTTATGCTAACGTTGGTGAAAGTAAGGTAGATGGCTTTGAGCTTGGTTTAAACGGTAATCTTACTGATAAATGGGCAGTCTCTGCGGGCTATACATACCTAGACAGTGAAGCTGTTGATAATGGAAAAAAATGTAGCGGTCGACCAACTGTATGTACAAATGAAGATAGTCCATACAATGGAAATAAAATGCCTAACGTTGCGAAAAACTCAGCCACACTTTGGACGACTTATGATCTAACCCCTGCGTTAACAATCGGTGCGGGTGCAGTTGCGATGGACAAAGTGTATGGTGACCTAGCGAATACTAAATATGTTCCAGGTTATGTACGCTATGATGCCATGGCACGTTATAACGTAAATCAAAATGTTGACCTGCAGTTAAATGTAAATAACTTATCTGATGAACGTTATTTCACTAAAGCTTATGCATCTCACTATGCAACTGAAGCAGAAGGCCGTAACGCAGTTCTTTCTCTGAACTTTAAATACTAAGTTTTAGCTTCTTCCCTCATCAAAAAATAGCCTCATTCGTGAGGCTATTTTTATTTTCTGAAAGATATAAAACTTTAAATCTAGATTTAGTTGTATTTATAAACCTTTTGATAAAAAGCTTTAAATAGAAAATAATTACATTTTTTAATCTTAGGTAAAAAACTGAAAAATAAGTTTATTTTGAAATTTTTCTTAATAGAAATCCCAGATTAAAGTTTGAATATTAAACAGTAATTTCATCCATAAATTCATAAGAATGATTTAATTAAATATTGTTAATGATAATTATTATCACTACAATTCGCAAAATTGTTAAAGGCCATAACAATAACTCCATAATTGCTGCTATTTGATGAACTCGAGCATATCAAGGTGGTAAGGGAAATATTATTCAATTCAGGAATTCTGTCACATGGCGCATATCAAAAGCCGAAAACATCATTACAAGACTTCATTGGTCGCACTTGCTGCAACTTTGCCACTGATCACTCATGCAGATAACATCACCAATGAAGGCGTTATTCAGCTTCCAGAAATTACAGTTAAGAATAAAACTGCAAATGAATATAAAGTAGATCAATTGAGTTCTGCTAAATCTAGCCAAGCTTTAGTAGATACGCCTCAGACTGTTTCGATTATCAACAAAAACTTATTAAAAGAACAAGGTGCAACCACCCTGGTTGAAGCCTTACGTAATACGCCAGGAATTACCCTACAACTCGGTGAAAATGGTAATACCAGTGCTGGCGATGCCTTCCAGATGCGCGGCTTTTCAACTCAAAGCTCCACCTATCTGGATGGCATTCGTGACCTCGGCGCTGTAAGTCGTGATGTGTTTAACCTGGAACAGGTGGAAGTCGTAAAAGGCCCTGCGGGTGCCGAAGGTGGGCGTGGTACGGCGTCTGGTTATGTGAATCTGGTCAGCAAATTGCCTCATTTGGAAAACAGTCGTGAAGTCTCTGCCACCTACAATACGGCTGAACATACGCGTCTTGCCACTGACATTAATCAGGCGATCAATGACAGCGTTGCTGTCCGTTTAAATGCAATGGGTCAAGATGGCGGTGTAGAAGGCCGCGACTTTATCCAGAATCAAGGCTGGGCTGTTGCCCCTTCTATCGTCTTTGGTCTGGATAGTGATACTCGCCTGTATCTTTATTCCCAGCATATCCGCCAACGTAACATTCCGGATGGCGGTATTCCAACGATTGGCATGAAAGGTTTCTGGAATGCTGACCCACTGATTGCCAGTGCACCTAAAGTAGACCGTGAAAATTATTATGGCCATACCGATGACCATGAAGATGTTGATGCTGACATGTATACAGCCAAAATCGAAAGTGACTGGTCTGAAAATCTGAAATTTACCAATATTACCCGTCTGGGCAATACCCATATGCAGCGTACTTTGACGGGGATTAATAGCCTTTCAAGAAATGACTCTATCAATCCTCAAGACTGGACAGTAAGCCGTTCACGCCAGGGTGTCGATCAGGAAAATAAAATTCTGGCTAATCAGAGCACGGTGAACTGGAATGTCAAAACCGGTTCAGTGGAGCATGATCTGGTCGCTGGTGTAGAACTATTAAAAGAGCAGCAACATTCCAGAACACTGGCCACACAAATGCCGGGACAGCCAAGCAACACCACACCACCCGCGAATCTATACAATCCTGACCGTCACCAGAATCTGCCTGATCCTGTGTATACGGGCGCTTATTCAAATGGTGAAACCCAGACGGCGGCTGCTTATCTTTTTGATACGCTCAAGTTTGGTGAACGTTTTCAACTCAATGGTGGCGTCCGTGTCGATTATTACGATACCAATTACGATGCACTAGGTTACTCAACCGACAGTACGACACTAGCAGTAACTGAAACCAAAACAGATTTAAAAGCCCATGACACTTTATTCAGCTGGAAGCTCGGTGGTTTATATAAGCCAACCGCCTACAGCAGTGTCTATGCATCTTATGCCAAATCCCTGACACCGCCGGGTAGCAGTAACTTTAGCCTTTCATCCACAGGAATAAACAGCTCAGCCGCAGACCCTCAAGAAACTCATCATTATGAAATTGGCACCAAATGGGATTTACTGGAGGGTAACCTGGCTTTAAATGCTGCGGTATACCATACTGAAAATGAAAACCAGTTTACTCAAGACCCGATCACCCGCGAGTCTATTCAGGAAGGTAAAACTGTTGTTAAGGGAGTCGAGCTGGGTGCTGTCGGTAAAATTACCGATGCCTGGAATATTTCAGCTGGCGTAGCCCATATGAAAACCGAGCAAAAAGACCAGTTCAGTGTCAACTCCAACACGGGTGTAGTGACCCAGACCAATAGTGTACGTTGGTCACCTGAATGGACCGCTTCTTTATGGACGACCTATAACATTGCTGGTTTAAAACTGGGCTTGGGCGCACGTTATGTGGATGAGCAAAAACGTGTGATTACCGATAGTACTGCAGCAGCGAATATGCCAAGTATTCCAAGCTATGTGGTATTTGATGCTATGGCCGGTTATACCTTTAATGACCAAACTTCCTTAAACCTGAATGTTTATAATCTGGCAGATAAAGAGTACATCAGCACGCTGAATAATGGAGGTGGCCGTGTGATCTTAGGCCAACCACGTTCAGCAGCTTTAACCCTGAACTATAAATTTTAATTCAGCTTTTATCTCTATCTATCAATATCGTGTATTCTCTTGAATGCACGATATTTTCAATTGCAGGAATGCTTTTAAAATGATGTTACATATCCCGGCAGTATTAAGTAAAGCACAAGTTGCCGAACTGAGACAGCAATTGGATCGCTCAGAACACTGGATGAATGGGCAACTCAGTGCGGGGAGTCAGGCACAGAAAATCAAAAAGAACCTACAACTAGATTCTTCTTCTGTCTTGTATCAGCAGATTAGCCCTATCATTTTACAGGAGCTTAAAAGTCATCATTTAATTACCTCTGCTGCCCTACCGAAACATATCCTGCCGCCCCTGTTTAACTGCTATCAGGATTCTGGCACCTATGGCAATCATGTCGATAATGCCATTCATTACTCCCCTCTACTCGGACAGGCCATTCGTACCGATGTGTCACTGACTTTATTTTTATCTGAAATCGATGAATATGAAGGTGGCGAGCTGATCGTTGAAGACCAGTATGGTTGCCATGAAGTGAAACTGGACGCTGGTGATGTGATTGTTTATCCATCGACCAGCCTGCATCGGGTTGAACCAGTGACTCATGGCAAACGTATTGCTGCCGTGACCTGGATTCAAAGTATGATCCGTGAAGATGCCAAACGCAGCATGCTGTTTGATCTGGATATGACGATTATGAAGCTACGCCAGCAGATTGGCGATACTGAAGAAGTCCTGCAGCTCACCCATCATTATCACAACCTGATTCGTCAGTGGGGTGATTTATAATGTCACGTGAACCAATGGCGCCATTAACCCAGATCCCGGCCTACCTACAAACCATCGCTGATTATGAGGTCGAAGCAGAAAAACATCTCTCCAGCATGGTCTGGGATTATCTGCAGGGTGGCTCCATGGATGAAGTCAGTGTCCGGGACAATTTACAGCAATTTCAGGATATTCAGCTTCTGCCGCGTATGCTGAAAGATCTGACCCAAGGCAGTACTGAACTTGAAATGTTCGGACAAAAATTTCCGCATCCAATTTTTCTGGCACCGATTGGACATCAGCAGCAGTTTCATCCTGAAGCCGAAGCCGCTTCTGCCCTCGCCGCAGAAGTGATGGGTAGTAATATGATTCTCAGTACTTTTACGAATACTGACATGCGCGCATTGAAACAGGACAATCCACGCAAATGGTTTCAGCTTTACTGGCAAGGGAATCGGGAAAAATCTCTAGCTTTGGTCAAAATGGCTGAGGCACACCATTATACGGCGCTAGTGATTACGGTAGATTCACCACATACTGGCATCCGCGATCGTGAACGTCGTGCGTTTTTTCATTTACCGGAAGGCATGCAACATCCGCATACGCCTACGCATATTCCCTTACCAGAATTAAAGGAAGGTGATCATCCTGTCTTTAACGGACTAATGAAAATTGCCCCAACTTGGGAAGACATAGTCTGGATCGTACAGCAAACCCATTTACCCGTGATTCTAAAAGGAATCGTACATCCTCAGGATGCCCAGCAGGCGATTCAGCATGGGGTAAAAGGTCTGATTATTTCCAATCATGGCGGTCGTGTGCTGGATACCTGCATTTCTCCTCTCATTGCCTTGCAGCTGATTAAAAAGGTGGTGCCAGCAGATTTTCCTCTGCTCTATGATGGCGGCATCCGTCGTGGATCGGATGTATTCAAGGCAATTGCCCTAGGTGCTTCTGCTGTCCTGATTGGCCGTCCTTATATTTATGGTCTGGCGACTGCCGGAGCTTTGGGCGTAGCGCATGTGATCAAAATCCTGAAAGAAGAATTTGAGATTACCATGGCCTTAATGGGAACAGCGACCGTGGCAGATATTCAACCGAGCTGTCTATTTAGGGGAATTGATTAATTAGGATTTAATTGAAAATAAAAATGAAAAATAAATTAGTTAAATATCTTACCCTTAACTCCTTGAAGCGTCTTTAAAGGCAATTCAACATAGCTTTATCTATCAATAGCTATTATCAATAAAAACCAAATAAGATCCATATTTAATCAATCTATATTAAAAACATGGTTTTAATTCTCAGTTCGCACTCTAGTCTATCTATTTTTTAAATTGATTAAATTTTGTTCATTGCCAATATCAATGCAAGAAGGATAGCAACGATAACAATAATAATTATTATTTGCGAATCCAAACTTAAAAATAAAAAAGAATGATTATGAGCTATATAAAATCTCGTAAAAAAATAGTTTCTTCAGCCATCGTTTCTTCCCTTTCTTTTGCATCTGCACACACGATTGCACAGGAAAATGTGGTGCAGCTTGAGACCATTCATCAGGAAGTACAAGCTGAACCCGTGCCGGGTCTAAAAGTCGATCAGTCAGCCAATAGCAAGTTTGTTGCGCCACTCCTGGACACGCCAAAGTCTGTGGTCGTGATTCCCCAACAACTGATTGAAGATACGCAGGTTACGACCTTAGCTGATGCTTTGCGTACCGTACCAGGTATTACTTTAGGCGCAGGTGAAGGCGGCAATCCGAATGGGGACCGGCCTTTTATTCGAGGCTATAACTCGGAAAGTTCGATGTACGTCGATGGCGTGCGAAATTCGACTTCACAAAACCGGGAAATGTTTGCCATTGAGCAGGTCGAAGTTACCAAAGGTTCTGCTTCTGCCATGGGCGGTGCGGGCACTACGGGTGGCAGTATTAATATGATCTCCAAAGTGGCGAAAAAGGGAGATGCGCTGGAAGGCTCTGTTGCGGGTGGTACAGATATGTATGCACGTATCACTCTGGATGCTAACAAGGACTTCGGCAATGGCATGGCGGCTCGTATCGCGGTCATGGGCCACCAGAATGAAAAAGCGGGTCAACATGACGGTGCTGAATATAAACGTGCTGGTATTGCACCCAGCTTCAGTTTTGGCCTGGACAGCGCAACCCGTGGAACTTTAAGTTATTACTATTTGAAAACTGATGATATTCCAGACTCCGGCGTTCCCTATAATAATCCATTTGGAGCCACCAATGCCAATGTCGCTTTAAATGGTAATGGGAAACCAATTGATGTCAAAGCTGGTCAATACTATGGCTGGAAAGATCGTGATTTCCAGAAACAGGAAAACCAGATTGGTACTTTAAAATTAGAACATGATTTGAATGACAATCTAACCCTGAGTAATACGGCGGTCTTTAACCGCTCTAAAAATGACTACCTCTGGACCAACCCCGATGATTCACGCGGGAACTTCATTTTGAATGGCAATGTCTGGGCACGGGCCAATTCACGTATCGCAAATACCGATACCTTTACTGACCTACTGGCTTTAACAGGCAAATTTGATACTGGTGCTATTCAACACAGCTTTAACCTGGGTGCAGAATATTCAGATCAGGATACTGAACGTACCCAATATATTATTAATGGTCTGAATGCTACTGGAAGTTCTTTTGCGGCCTGTGGTACCCCTACCAATGTGGCCTTAGGCTGGTGTACTTCTGTAGACAATCCAGACCGGGGTGCGTGGACGGGGACACTTAATACAGATGGTGCGGACCGTTATGATATCGAGACCAAATCAAAGTCGATCTACTTACTGGACAGTATCGAATTGCATCCGCAATGGATTCTTGATCTGGGTGTACGTTGGGATGATTATAAAACCCAGCAAACCTTGACCTATGGACGATTCAATAATGCGGTGACAGGCGCAAACAATACGCCGATTACCGCCGTTCCAGGTGATCAGCTTACCCTCGAAAATGAAGAAGACTTTTTTAACTATCAAGCAGGTCTGGTCTTTAAGCCAAGAGAAAATGGCAGTGTTTATATCAGCTATGCCACTTCCTCTAATCCGGTCGGTGTCGATGGCGGTGATGGCTCTGAAAGTATTAGCGCAGCCATTGAAAATTTAAAAGCTGAAAAAGTCCGCACCATGGAACTGGGAACTAAATGGGATCTTCTGGAAGATAAACTGAATCTGACGGCCGCCATTTTCCGTACTGAAAAGACCAATACCCGCTACACCGATGCTGATGGTACCACCCGTAATATTGGTGAGACCCGTGTCGATGGGATTGAGTTGGGTATCAATGGAAATGTCACCGAGAAATGGGCAATTTCCGCAGGCTATACCTATTTGGATAGTGAACTGATTGATGGCGGCTTTGAAAATATTGGAACTACAGCAGATCCCGTCTATGTACCAAGCTCGAACAATGGCAATCAGGTTCAGAATGTAGCAGAAAACAGCGCAACTCTATGGACGACCTATCAGATCATACCTCAACTAACATTGGGTGCCGGTGCTATGGCAATGGATAAAGTTTATGGCAATGCCGCCAATACCAAATTTGTTCCCGGTTATGTGCGTTACGATGCCATGGCACGTTATCAGGTGAACCCCAATGTGGATCTACAGCTAAATATCAATAACCTGTCCGATACACGTTATTTTACCAAAGCCTATTCTTCCCACTATGCCACTGAAGCAGAAGGCATCAGTGCCGTTTTAGGCCTGCATTTTAAATACTGATCTGAGCAATCTTCATGATATTAAGGGCTAGTCTGGATTCATCAAACTAGCCTTTATTTTTTGATATGAAAGATTTCATGTATGCATTGCTTAAGAACTTCCAACAAAGCTATTATATAAAGAAATATTTTAGCCTTATCGCTTAATTACAGGAAAATCCAACAAAATTAAAATAGATTATAAAAATATTTTTCCAATTAATAACTTTATAAGAAAATCTTTTTTAAGATACGACTAAAATCCATAGAAAAAGCAAAAACTTTTCACGTTTTCTGGACTAAAATTTAATTATAGGTTCACCATGCAGGTGTCTGGTTGATCCTGATGATCAAAACTTAAAAAATACAGGATTGATCTAATTTATCCTCACCTGCATGTAAACGAATATATAGACAAAATCTATGCTGTAGACCGAGCAACTGCTACACCAAGCGAGTATGCCAGGCTACCTAAGGAGCTCTCTCATGATGTTGGCTGATCCAAGTAAAAAATACCGTCGCATGTATCAACGTGTGGACTTACCAGACCGTCAATGGCCAAATAATGAAATTACTAAAGCGCCAATCTGGATGAGTACTGACCTGCGTGATGGTAACCAGGCGATCTTCGAGCCAATGAACATCGAGCAGAAGTTCAAAATGTTCCAGATGTTGGTAAAAATCGGTTTCAAACATATTGAAATCGGCTTCCCGTCTGCCTCTCAAATTGATTTCGACTTCACTCGTAAATTGATTGAAGAAGGTCATATTCCGGATGACGTCTACATCGAAGTATTGGTTCAGGCACGTGACCATTTAATTGCACGTACTTTTGAATCTTTACAAGGTGCGAAACGCGCAATCGTGCATATCTACAACTCTAACTCTCCAACCTTCCGTCAAAAAGTGTTGAACGTAGACGTTGAAGGTGCAAAACAGTTAGCGATAAATGCAGCGCAAAAAGTGAAAGAATACGCAGCAAAACAGCCTGAAACTGAATTTGTCTTCCAGTACAGTCCTGAATGTTTCTCTGCAACTGAATTAGAAGTTGCCAAAGATGTCTGCGACGCTGTGACTGAAATCTGGGAAGCATCTCCAGAAAACAAAGTGATCTTGAACTTGCCAGCCACTGTCGAAGTCTCTACACCAAACGTATATGCCGATCAGGTGGAATGGATGCACCGTAACATCGAGCGTCGTGACGGCGTGATCATTTCAGTTCACTGCCATAATGACCGTGGCTGTGGGATCGCAGCGTCTGAATTAGCAATTATGGCCGGTGCTGACCGTGTTGAAGGTTGTGTATTCGGTAATGGTGAGCGTACCGGTAACGTGGACGTAGCGGCAATTGCCTTGAACATGTATACCCAGGGTGTTGCACCAAACTTGGATTTCTCGAATATCAACGAAATCATTGCGACTGTTGAAGAATGTACGGGCTTGCCAGTCCACCCACGTCATCCATATGCGGGTGACTTGGTGTTCACAGCATTCTCTGGTTCACACCAGGATGCCATCAAAAAAGGTTTCGAATTCCAGAAAAACGAAGAAATCTGGGATATGCCGTACTTGCCGATCGATCCGAAAGACTTGGGCCGTGACTATGACGCTGTCATTCGCGTGAACTCACAGTCTGGTAAAGGTGGTATCGCTTACTTGTTAGAATCGAACTACAACGTGACCTTGCCACGTCGTTTACAGATCGAATTCTCGCAAATCGTACAGCAAAAAACCGATGAAGATGGTACTGAGATTTCCGCACAAGCGATCTGGAGCTTGTTCAAAGAGACGTATGTTGCCGCGAAAGATGCTCATTACTCTGCCAAAAACTACAAATTGTCAGATGAAAATGGCAATCAGGTGATTGAGTTGGATATTGAAGTCAATGGTGAAACTCAGCACTTGCGTGGTGAAGGTAACGGTCCGATCTCTGCGATCTTGGATGCATTACAATTGCCGATTGATGTCTTGAACTATGAAGAACGTAGCATCAGTTCAGGTGCACATGCCAAAGCCTTGGCATTGGTTGAACTTCAAGTAAAAGGCACAGGTAAATCTGCCTTTGGTGCGGGCGTGCATGACAACATCGTGACCTCTTCGATTGAAGCAATTATTGCATGTACCAACCGTCTGATCGATCAGGATGTGTTAAGCACTGAACAGGTGATTGCTGCTGCCGTCTAAATCCGGTATTTGAATTAGCAATAATTCATAGCATTAAAAAGACTTTAGAAGGATACCTGCAAATGGTATCCTTTTATTTATTCATACTAAAGATTTAAGGCGAATCATTCCCGTGTCTTTTCCAGCTGACTCAGTGGGCCTTGTTGTCCCACAAAAGTTCCAATTCGAACAGCCGTTAGAGCTTGAATGCGGTCGCATCCTCCCACGTTTTGAACTGATGGTAGAAACTTATGGCGAACTGAATGCCGATAAGTCCAATGCCATTTTGATCTGCCATGCCCTGTCTGGCCATCACCATGCTGCCGGTTATCATCATGAAGATGACAAAAAACCAGGCTGGTGGGATGCCTGTATTGGCCCGGGCAAGGCAATCGATACCAATAAATTCTTTGTGGTGGCGCTGAATAATATCGGCGGTTGTAATGGTTCTACTGGTCCTACCTCTCCTAATCCCGAAAATGATAACCGTCCATATGGTCCAGACTTTCCGCTAGTCACTGTGCGTGACTGGGTAAAAACACAGGCGATGCTGTCTGACCGTCTGGGGATTGATGTGTGGTATTCCATCATTGGCGGCTCACTCGGGGGCATGCAGGCCTTGCAATGGTCGGTAGATTATCCGGACCGTCTGCAAAAATGTGTGATTATTGCCAGCGCACCAAAACTGTCTGCACAAAATATTGCCTTTAACGAAGTCGCGCGTCAGTCGATTCTGTCAGATCCGGACTTCCATCATGGCCGTTATCTAGAAAATGACAGCTATCCAAAACGTGGCCTGATTCTGGCACGTATGGTCGGTCATATTACCTATCTGTCTGAAGAAGCCATGAAGCAGAAATTTGGCCGTGATTTAAAATCTGGCAAATTCATGTATGGCTTCGATGTAGAATTCCAGGTCGAAAGCTATCTGCGTTACCAGGGTGAACAGTTTAGCCGTAACTTTGATGCCAACACTTACCTGATCATGACCAAGGCACTGGACTACTTTGATCCTTCACGTGAATATCAGCAGTCACTGGTCAAAGCGATGGCACAAACCAAATGTAAGTTCCTGGTAGTTTCTTTCACGACCGATTGGCGTTTCTCGCCTTCACGTTCTGTTGAAATCGTGGATGCCCTCATTACCAATCATAAGCCGGTCAGCTATGTCGATATTGATGCTGAACAAGGCCATGACTCCTTCCTGTTCCCGATTCCCCTGTATGTAAAATCCTTGCGCGCCTTTCTAGGCGGTGAAGAACATCTGCGATCAACACCGAAGGAGGCTGTGTAATGCGTATTGACCAACAACTTGCTGAGAAATGGATCAAGCCCGGTTCACGTATCCTCGACCTCGGTTGTGGTGATGGCGAACTGCTGGCCCATATGAGCAAAAAGCACAATATTCGTGCATATGGATTAGAAATTGATCAAGAAAAGATTGCAATTGCGATCAGTCGCGGGTTAAATATCATCCAGCAGGACTTAAACCTCGGTTTAAGCCGTTTTGCTGACCAGTCTTTTGACTATGTGGTGATGGCACAGGCTTTGCAAGCTGTAGATGCACCAGACGTATTATTGCGTGACATGGTGCGTGTAGGGAAACAGGCCATTATTACCTTTCCAAACTTTGCGCACTGGAAGACTCGTTCTTTCTTGGCATTAAAAGGGAAAATGCCGGTTTCGGAAGCCTTACCCTATATGTGGTATAACACCCCGAACATTCACCTATGTACCTTCCGTGACTTTGAAGCATTATGCGCGGAAAACAACATAAAAATTATTAATCGACTCGCTGTGAATGGGAATCAAGAAGATAGTTTGCTCAGCAAACATCTCCCAAATCTGTTTGGTGAAGTCGCAATTTATCGAGTGAGCGCTCTATGAAAAAATTATTATTAAGTACGACGCTACTGGCTGGACTTTTTGGCATGCAGGCCCATGCCGATTACGTTGCACCAACGCCTTCTGTGGCCAGCCAAGCAGCGCAATATTCAGTAATGGACATTCATAGTCTGACTAAAGCGGCTAAAGCAGGTCAGCCTGGTGCACAATTTTATTTAGCAACCAAATACCAGTATGGTAAAGACATTCAGAAAGATGAACGTCAGGCTTTTGCCTGGTATAAAGCAGCAGCAGATCAAGGTCTGGCAGTTGCTCAATTGAATGTTGGCCGTATGCTGGCAGATGGTATTGGCACCAAGAAAGATGAAACACTGGCTCGCCAGTACTTTGAAAAAGCAGCCAGCCGCGGTGATAATCGTGCCAGCTTTAACCTGGCGATGATGGAAGAGAAAAAGAAAAACTATATGGGTGCTTATCAGTGGTATGAACTCTCTACCCGTGACGGCATGCTGGACAATAAAGTGATTACTTTATCTGAAGGCAAAAAAACTGCATTGGCAGCCAACTTGACCCAGGAACAGATCCGTCAAGCACGTGATCGTGCAGACCGTTGGATTCAGGCACAATAAGCTGGATCTGCAAAAGAGCGCCTTCGGGTGCTTTTTTTATGGCCTAAAAACTGCAGCAAGTTGCTACACTACATATATGTAATTTGAAAGATGAGTAATTGATATGGCTTCAACTGACTGGTTATCCCAAGGCACACTGGTACTGGCAAGTAATAATAAAGGCAAGATTGCAGAATTTGAAAAGATGTTTGCAGAACTCAAACTTCCAGTTGAAGTTATTCCTCAAGGTAAGCTGAATATTGAAGACGCAATTGAAGATGGTTTGAGCTTTGTTGAAAATGCCATTATCAAGGCACGTCATGCCTCACGTATTTCTGGCAAACCTGCGATTGCTGATGATTCAGGGATTTGTGTACCAGTTCTGGACGGTGCACCTGGAATTTACTCTGCACGTTATGCGGGTGAACATGGTGATGATGCAGCGAACAACGAAAAATTACTGGCCGACCTGAAACCACTGCGTAAAGACGGTGAACCGATTGAAGGCATGTTTGTGTGTGTACTGGCCTTAGTTCAACATGCCGAAGACCCATTACCACAAATCTTCCAGGGCATCTGGAAAGGTGAGATCTTGGAAGCAGCCCGTGGTGAAAATGGCTTTGGCTATGATCCGCTGTTCTGGTTACCTGAACTGGGTATTGCGAGTGCGGAAATGAGCAAGGAAGAAAAAAATAAAATCAGCCATCGTGGTCAGGCGATGAAACTGTTTAAGGCGAGTTTGGAAAAATAAATCTAATTCCTAAAGGAGTCCTCCCTCCTTTTAGGAGGGAGTTAGAGGGAGGCCATTTCCTCACCCTTGGGGAGAAGGAGCCCCTCCCTTTTTCAAAGGGAGGTTGGGAGGGATTTAAATAGTAAATTACCTCTCCCTAACCCTCTCCTACAAGGAGAGGGAACTTTCATAACGTTGGCACCACCGCATGTACCACCATCCCATACACCCCAATCAAAATTGCACTCGCAATCGTTCCTGAGGCAATATATTTCGCTGAATAACCTGTGCCCTGATAATGGGTTTCCAGTGCCACAATATTGGCTGCTGGCGGTAATAAAAAGAACATCAGCATGACGGCATACGTTAGAGTAAACTGTGGAATCGGCAAATAAAAATAAGCTGCACCACACAGTAACACCGCAAACAATCCCCGACTAAAAATTAGTTGTAGACTGCGCATTAAATCGAAGCGGCTGATCCGTACATTGCTTAGCCACATTCCTAGCACACACATGCCACTAAAAGTCACCAGCACTTTATTGGCTTGATACAGCATCTCTACCCAAGCCACTTGTTGCCAGTGACTCAAATCCCAAAATGACAATAAAGCTGCCATCGACAAAGCCACCACTGGCGGTGAGAGCAACACATTTTTTAAAATATAACGCGCGTCTTGTCTGGCTTCACTGACTGCCATGACTGCACAGACATTGCCAAACAAAGAACCACCAATGTACAGCGCCACCACGGTACTGGTCGCTTGTGGACCAAAAACGGCCAAGGCAAAAGGAATCCCCAGCCATGCACCATTTAAATAGCTCAGACATAAGGCACGCAGTTTATTTTTAAGGATGCAATAAAATACGGCAAAAAACAGGCAGGAACAAAAGAAGCTAAAGCTGATCAGCCACAAACTGCCTTCCTGGTAGAACACCATGTTGTAAATAATCAGCACCGGAATCAGGACCCGGGCCAGTAAAGCCGCCAAGAAAGGCCGAATCGGTTTTAAATATTGCACGCCCCAATAACCGGTCAGAAAAGACAGGAGCGGAAGAATCAAGGCCATGACAGTACTGCTGGGATTTCTATATCAGGCCATATGCTAGCACAGCATGGTTTTAATCGAATCGTAGATTTTTTGATATGAGCTATTCATCGCACTGATGCTGTGTCGGCAAACTGTCATTAAAGCGTCACTGCATTGTCATACAAGCCTGCTGAGATAGGTGCATGAAATATGGAGGATAAAATAATGGCAGGATTATCAATTTGGCATGTGCTGATTTTTGCAATTGTGGTGATTTTATTGTTTGGCACATCGAAACTGAAAAATCTGGGTAAAGATGTTGGCGGCGCAATTAAAGACTTTAAAAAATCGGTCAAAGATGAAGAAGCTGAACAGGCCAAGTTAGCAGAGCCACGCATCATCGAGGCACAAGTCAAAACCCCTGAAACCTCGATCAAGAGTTAAGAGTTCGCTATGCTCAATATCGGAATGACCGAGCTGCTGATTTTCGGGATTATTGCGCTTTTAGTCCTTGGGCCAGAGAAACTTCCTGAGGCAGTACGTTTTGTCGGAACATGGTACGGCAAGATCAAGCGTATGGTGAGCAATGTTCAGAATGATCTTGATCGTGAATTACGTCTGTCTGAGCTACGCGAACAAATGCAGGCTGAAATGCAGCGGATTCAGCAACTCGAAGCCAAGATGCAGGCACAAATGGCAGATTTACAGCAGCCGATCGCAACTGAGAAATCAAAAGCAAAGCCTCAGCCTGTTCAGGTATCGGTCAGCTATCAGCCGATCGTAGAGCCTGTATCCCCTGTGTATCTACCTAAACCGGCAATAACACAAGCTGCGATTTCCGAACAACGCTATACAGAAATGAAGGTGGCTGTATGACATCCTTACCGACCACACCAGCCTCAAATGATGCTGCAGTGGTAAATCTTGAAGAGATGCCAATTACCCAGCATTTGGTGGTATTAAGAAAGCATCTGTTTAAAGTAGTTGCTGTCCTGATTGGCCTGTTTTTCTGTTTATTACCCTTTGCCAATCAGACTTACCAGTGGCTGTCTGAACCGCTGCGTGCACAGCTACCCGCAAGCTCGACCATGATTGCCACTGATGTGACGGCAACCTTCATGGCACCGTTTAAGCTGAACTTTTTTGTGGCACTGATGATCGCGATGCCGTTCATCTTGTACCAGCTCTGGACCTTTATTAAGCCGGCGCTGTATGCCAAAGAAAAGAGTCTGGCTTTACCACTTCTGATCGGCAGTATCGTGCTGTTTTATACTGGCATCAGCTTTGCATACTTTGTAACATTGCCCTCGATTCTGCATTTTTTTATCAGTGTTTCGCCTGAAACCGTAGCCCCAATGACCGACATCAACAGTTATCTCAGCTTCTGTTTAAAGCTGTTTCTGGTCTTTGGTTTTACCTTTGAAATCCCGATTATTACCTTGGTTCTGATCTTGATTGGAGTGGTTTCAACCCAGACGCTGGTCGAAAAACGCCGCTTTATTATCGTTGGCTGTTTCTTTGTAGCTATGTTCGTGACTCCACCCGATGCCTTGTCGATGATCATGTTGGCCATCCCCATGTGGTTACTGTTTGAACTGGGTTTACTGGCAGGAAAACTGATCGAAAAACGCCGTTTAACCGATCAACAATAACAAGAACCCAAAAACAAAAAGAATGTATTTCACTCAGGCAGCCTTGGCTGTCTTTTTGTTTACATTTACACCAATATATTGATTTATTTAATTTTATTGAAATATAGACTTAACCATTTTGTCATACTTTAGGTCTAATTTATTTCTGACTTAATGAAAAGCAAGCCTTTCACCAGGATCAGAAAAAATGACAGATTATTTAGATTTTAATGATGATTATGACAGCAACAATTCGGGGAATGCAGAGTTCACTCAACTTTTGCAAAAAAATATTAACCGCCGTGAATTGATCAAAAAAACAGCTGGTGGTGCAGTTGCCTTAACTTTAGCAGCTTCTTTAACCGGTTGTAGTGATGACGATGATGAACCAAATAACTCAGACAATCCTACTCCACCATCAACTGAACCAGATTTAACAGCGAAACCAAGCTCGCTAAAATTTAAGGCAGTCGAGAAAAATACTTTAGAACAATTTTCGGTGCCTGAAGGCTACGATTTCAAAATCTTGCACGCTGTAGGCGATCCTCTGAATTCAAGCCTGCCAGTTTGGGATGAAAACAATATTCCAAGTGGTATTTCATATGAGCGTCGTGTTGGTGATAACCATGACGGCATGACCTTTTTCGGTATGAATGCCGCTAAGCAAAATTATGATGCAACAGTATCTGATCAAGGTCTGTTGGTCATGAACCATGAATATTTGCAACGTGGTGATCTACACCCTCGCGGCAATGCTTTTGATCCAAAAGATATTACTGAAGATGAAGCGCTTCGTGAAATATACGCGCATGGTGTTTCAATTGTTCATTTGAAAAAAGACCCAGTCACTCAAGCTGTTAGTGTGAATCTGGACTCACCATTTAACCGTCGTATTACTGCAGCAAGTGAAATCGAATTTAGAGGCCCTGTAAAAAACCATGCCTTGGTACAGACAGCATTTAGCCCAACTGGCTTGATCACACGCGGTACGATTAATAATTGTGGTAATGGTTATACTCCGTGGGGTACTTACCTCACCACTGAAGAAAATTTTAATCAGTACATCGCGCGTCAAACAGAAGATGATGCTGGGGATGTACGTGACGCCATGACTGAACATGCCATCTCTCGCTATAAAGTGAGCAATAAGGCAAGTGGTTATAACTGGCAGAGTATTACAACTCCAACACTTTCATCTGTAGATATGTTCAGCCGTTGGAACACTGCTGCTTTAGCGAACACAGCTCAAGAAGATTATCGAAATACAATCAATACCTTTGGCTGGATCGTGGAAATTGATCCATTCGATAACCGCAGTCGCCCAGTAAAACGTACCGCATTGGGTCGTTTTGCGCATGAAGATTGCCGTGTTAGCCGTGCGATTGAAGGTAAGCCACTTGCATTCTATATGGGTGATGACTCTCAGGGTGAATACATCTATAAGTTTGTATCAGCAACCAATTGGAATCCAAGTGATATCAATGGTGGCTATGCAGCTGGTGATAAATACATGGACCACGGTAAGTTCTATGTCGCCAAGTTTGATTTTAATGAAGCTACGGGTGAAGCGCGTGGTGAATGGCTTGAACTGTCCATGAATAACCCGAAAATTACTAGTTATGAAAAGTATCAGTTTAAAGATCAGGCCGATATCTTGGTACATGCACGTCTAGCTGCCGATGCAGCGGGCGCGACCAAAATGGACCGTCCAGAATGGGTTGCCGTAAATCCTGAAAATGGTGAAGTTTATGTAACTTTAACCAATAACTCGCAACGCGGTACCGGCCATGCCATTGATGCAGCCAACCCACGTCAGTACTCGGACGATGATGATACGACTAATCGCTTGCGCGGTAACATCAACGGCCATATCATCCGCTTCCGTGAAGATCAGGATGATGTCAGCTCGACTGGCTTCACTTGGGATATTTTCCTGTTTGGTGCAGAAGCAGATTCGATTCCTGGGGTTAACCTGTCAGGCTTGACCGATGACAATGACTTCTCTAGTCCAGATGGCATGTGGTTCGATCCACGTGGCGTACTGTGGATTCAAACCGATGATGGTGCTTATACAGATACCACGAACTGTATGATGCTGGCTGCTTTACCAGGTCAAATTGGTGATGGTAGTGTAGCTACAGCTACTGCAGGTGCCGGTACTCAGAAAACACCACTTGGCACTCAACTAGATGACTCCAAGTTACGTCGTTTCTTGGTCGGTCCAGCAGATTGTGAAATTACGGGTGTGACCATGACACCAGACTACAAAGCAATTTTTGTGAATGTTCAGCATCCGGGTGGTACTTGGCCATCAAACCAGCCTGCAAATTTAATCAGTACAGGCAAAGGCTCTCGCCCTCGTTCGGCTACAGTGGTTATTACCCGTAAAGATGGGGGAATCATTGCAGGTGAAGCCTTAGAAACGACTCAAGCTTAATTCTCAAGCAACTTCAAAACAAGGCTGACCTATGTCAGCCTTGTTTTTTGTCCAATGGAATAATTTTTTCAATCACCTGTCCTACATTTTCACCCTGCTGTGATTTTTCTAGCCAGCACCATTTATCATTGGTCATTCTCAAAAAATTAGAACAGCGGGTGCCATAGGCTGGGCTTTGAATAAATGTCGAAGACAGCAGATGTTCCATTTCCACCGAAATCCCTGTTTCAGGTAACAGTTCAGGAATCACTTTACGTTCATCTTCCAGAATATCCCACACGGCATAAGACAGATCAGCTTCCGAAACTGCCTGTTGTTGCAGCATCGGTAAAAATTCCTGAGTAAAGCGCTTGCGCAAATGCCTGGTCTTTTGCCAGTCTTCGCTCATTAGGCCATTTGAGACTACATATACCCCATGTGCCAGTACTTGTGGCGCCTCACCACGATTACTCATATAGACGGCTTGATCACGATCACCGACAAACAGGTTAAAGCCCGCATAATCACATTGACGTTTTTCCAACTCTTGAGCAAACCGGATAGGTTTCAATTCAGATTCCAGAAAATGCTGAATGATATGTCCACGTGAAGTTGGGTAGTTATTCTTGTCATTACCATCCCTGAAATTGGTAATCACTGCCCATCGTCCTGAAGCAGTTATACCCATCCAGGTACCACCAGACTGCAGATCCTGCCCGGCAATAATCGGACTGTTCTCCCATTCATATAATGCCTGTGTTGGACGTTGATAGAACTCATCACGATTTGAAATCAGACATAAAGGCGTTTCATCCAGAACTCGCCAAGCCAGTGCCACAATACACATAATTGATGCTCTCGATCTTTACACATTGAATGTACAACAATTTTCTTCGCTTTCAGCTAAAATCTGTGCAAAACAGAATCACAAGGAACAGGAATGCTCACCTATCCAAACATAGATCCCGTTGCAATTTCGCTCGGGCCTTTGCAAGTCCACTGGTATGGACTGATGTATCTCTTGGCTTTTTTATTTGCCTGGGGACTGGCGACTTATCGCGCTAAACAACGCGGCTGGACACCAGATATGGTCTCGGATCTGATTTTCTTTGGGGCTTTGGGTGTGATCATCGGCGGCCGGGTCGGTTACGTTTTATTCTACGGTTTTTCTCAGTTTTTGGAAAATCCACTCTGGCTGTTCCAGATCTGGACCGGTGGGATGAGTTTCCACGGCGGCTTCCTCGGCGTAATCCTGGCCATGTTGTGGTGGTGCAAGAAATATAAGATGGCCTGGTTCCAGACACTGGACTTTATTGCGCCCTGCGTTCCGACAGGCCTGATGTTTGGCCGAATTGGTAACTTTATTGGTGGTGAACTCTATGGTCGTCAAGTCACTGATCCAAATTTTGCCTTGGGCATGATTTTCCCAACCGATCCGCTGCAGCTGGTACGTCATCCCTCACAACTGTATCAGGCGCTCTGTGAAGGCTTGATTCTGTTTATCGTACTGTGGTGGTTTAGTAGCAAGCCACGTCCACGTATGGCAGTTTCTGCGGTATTCCTGACCGGCTATGGTCTAGCCCGTTTTATCGTCGAGTTCTTCCGTGAACCGGATAATGGTCAGCTATTTATTGGTTGGATGAGTAAAGGACAATTCCTGAGCCTGCCAATGATCCTGATTGGTCTGTGGATGTTGTGGTACGCTTATCAGAAGAAAATTTATGACTGGGGTCCACAGAAAAATAACGGATAATTTTCCTAAATATTGCGAGGCCTCTGCCTCGCTTTTTTATATTTAAAATATGCTAAAGTGCTTTTTATCTTTTCTGTTCATACATCATCATGCTTGAGTTCTGGTTCAATCCGCAGGTGTCGCTCCTGAAAAAACTGCTGTTCTTTGTTGTGATTGCTGCAATTGCCGTAGGTCTGTACTGGATGGAACCTTTGCCTTTAGATGCCATCCTGATGTTTGCTGGTACTGGAATTATTTTCCTGATTTGTCGTTACTGCAAAATTCATTTCGCAGCAAAAAATCCGACTGGTCTGTTCTATCGTGTCCTGACCTGGATTCCGATTGCCTTATTAATCAGCCTGATTTTTATGAACATGAAACAGGGTGAAATCTTGCTGCCAGGCGCTCAGGGAATTGCCTTTATGGCTTTGGCGATCTGCCTGTTTTCGCCCCTGTCTTTGCTTAATCAGAACAAGTCGGATTCAGGTTCCCCACATGCTTGAGTTCTGGTACTCCGAACGCTGCAACCGTCAGCTCAAGCTCATCATTATTATTGCGGTATGTATCGTAATTTACATAGCATCGACTGTAACGAAACTGGGTTCGATATTTGTTGGAATCAGTCTGGCGATTGGAATGCTGATGCACGTCTTGCGTGAATTCAGATTAAAGCTTGCTCCTAAAAATCCTTATGCCGAAGGTTTTCGTGCTTTAACAACAGCGATTCCGATTGTGGTAGTAATTAGCCTGATCGGTTATTTACCTAAAACGGGTGAGATCTGGGAAACTATAGCGCTAGGTCTACAATGCTTGGGTTTTGTGGCGATTGGACTGTTTATCTTGTCGATTTATAATAAACGTGCGAAACGCTTCGAAGATTGAACCATTTCGCGACTTTCATTTTTAAGTTCTGAAATTTTCAGCGTCTGATTTAAAGATATGAATCTAGACGGTAATACGTATATTTCACATCGGAATTACGATAGACCGCATAGCCATTCTGTTTAAAATCAGAAACCCAGGCCGAACCAGAATATGCTGCAATATGACCATACTGATGCTGTGAAGTCCGGTCGATAATGTAGATATCACCTTTTTTCGGACGGTCAAAAGACAGGTTGATTTTTCGATAGCCTAATTGCTGGAGGGTATTGCCCCAGTCAGCTGCGGCAACAGGATGATTCACAATTTTTGCGCCTGAAGACTGCAAACCGACGCGAATACTGCGTGCACATTTCTGTGTACTAGTACTGCGGGTAATGCCTTGCAGGTAGCTGGTGAATTTTTCAATATCGAAACGCTGGCCGTTCATTGCACCGAAAGTCTTGCGAGATTCAGAGCTTTTGTTACGAGCTGACACAGAGGTATAGCGCTGAGGCTGACGTTTGGAATTTTGTCCCGATTGGGAACGAATTATGACGTTCGCTTGAACAGGAGCATGCACTTCGCTCATATTCACTTGATGATCATAAATCATATTGGACCAAGTACTCCTCGCCTGTAAGTTTGGCTTTCAAATCTTCAACACGCGGTGAATACTAGACGGTTAAATGTTACTTTTCACGTTAAAAATGTAAATATATTTTTCCGCATTTGTTTAATTTTACTTAACTTGTTATTTCTTTTAGATTTATAAAATTTACAATTTTCACAAAAAAGTTATAAATTCACTACTTTTCAAATTAATTGGCAGTTCTGCTCAGACTATTTCTAAATCAATATTTGAGCGCCTTTCTGACTAAATCTGTAATTTTACTCACGATAATAAAGTCAACATTTCACTACAGGATTACATCATTCCGGCTAACAACTCTCGTATTAGACTGATTTAGTAAATTTAAATTGAGATGATGAGGAAGAAAAATATGAGTCATGATGTAAAGACTATTTCAAATTTCAATTTAGAACAATATTTAGGGATCTGGTACGAAATTGCCCGTCTGCCTATGAAACACCAACCTGAAGACAGTACTGATATTTCCGCAGCCTACAGCCTGAATGAAAATGGCACAGTCCGCGTCCAGAACCGTTGTCTGGATGGTGCGGGCAAACTGGATGAATCTATTGGGGAAGCCACCATTGTGGATGCTGAGCATGGGAAACTGGAGGTCAGTTTCTTGCCTGAAGGTTTGCGCTGGGTACCTTTTACCAAAGGGGATTACTGGATTCTCAAACTGGATGACAATTATGAAACTGCATTGGTTGGTGAGCCAAACATGAAATATCTATGGCTCCTGCATCGTAAGCCGACACTGGATGAAGCAACCAAACAGGAATATCTGGCCTATGCTAAATCTCTGGGTTATGACCTGTCTGATCTGATCCATACGGTACATACCGGTAAGCCAACAGCTTAAAAAAGATGATAAAAAAGCATCCATCATGGATGCTTTTTTATGCCCTTTTCTCTTATGTTTAATCATTTTCACTGCTATGCGGAAGTGCTCAAAAAAATGTTATGATGAGCGCAATTTTAAATTGCCCAATTCAAAGAAAAGCAATTTGCAACAGATTTTAAGAGAGACCTATGCGCCAATATCTTGACCTTTTACAACATATCCTCGACAACGGCGGCGATAAAGGCGACCGTACCGGCACAGGTACACGCTCGGTATTTGGTCATCAGATGCGCTTTGATCTTTCCAAGGGCTTCCCTTTACTCACCACTAAAAAAGTTCATTTCCGTTCGATCGTGATTGAACTGCTGTGGTTCCTGAAAGGCGATACCCATGTAAAGTATCTTCAGGATAATAAAGTGACCATCTGGGATGAATGGGCAACTGCGGAACAGACCGCGCGTTTTGGTCGTCCAGAAGGTGAACTCGGTCCAGTCTACGGCCATCAGTGGCGTAATTTTGGTGCTACTCAAAATACGGATGGCAGCTACAATCAGGATGGTTTTGACCAGATCAAATGGCTGATCAATGAGATCAAGACCAATCCTAATTCACGCCGTCTGATTGTGTCTGGCTGGAATCCAAATGAAGCGAGTCAGGTGGCTTTACCGCCTTGCCATACCCTGTTCCAGTTCTTTGTACATAATGGCAAATTGTCTTGCCAGCTTTATCAACGCAGTGCTGACGTTTTCCTTGGCGTTCCATTTAATATAGCCAGCTATGCCCTATTGACTCATATGATTGCACAGGTGTGTGATCTGGATGTCGGTGATTTTGTCTGGACGGGCGGTGATACGCATTTATATGCCAATCATTTTGAACAGGCCAAACTTCAACTCAGTCGTGAGCCTTTAGGCCTGTGCCAGTTGAAACTGAATCCTGAAGTTAAAGACCTGTTTGATTTCAAATTCGAAGATATTGAAATTGTCGGTTATGAATCACATCCAGGAATTAAAGCACCAGTTGCAGTTTAATTCTGGTTAAGCCCCGGAAAATATTCAAATCCCACTTTGCTTAAAGTGGGATTTTGCATTTTAATAGCAATAATTTTTATCTGTTTTTGAGTATGGGTATGGCATTTCAGGATTTAGAAGTCGTTCATGTCGTGGCAATGGATCAGCAGCGCTGTATTGGTAAAGACAATGATCTGCCTTGGCATATCTCAGCAGATCTCAAGCACTTTAAGGAAATTACCCAGGGTGGCGTGATTGTCATGGGCCGTAAAACGCTTGAGTCGATGGGCCGTGCGCTGCCTAAACGTGTGAACTGGGTGATTACCCGCGATCCTGACTGGTCTTTTGAAGGCGTCAAAGTCGCGCATACGATTGAAGATGCCCTGACTCAAGCCGTGGCCGATGTGCAGACTTCAGAAAAACCGAATGCTATTTTTATTATTGGCGGTGGTGAAATCTTTAAACAGACTCTGGAGATCGCTGATCGTCTGGAACTGACCCATGTTGAACTGGATGTGCAAGGTCACGCCTACTATCCGGAAATTCCGGCCCAGTTCAAAAAAGTTGCATCAGAACAACATATCGATGACAAAACCGGTATTGCATTTGAGTTCGCAACATACAGAAAATAAAGCCTATTTTCTATAAAAGATTGAACATGCAAGGACAAGACCATTCAGAAAAGCATTGGAGCCTGTGGTTATTAGGGAGTCTGTTTAGTGTATTTGTCCTGTGTTCAAGTCTTTGGCTGAGCCTGATGCTCTGGGTGCAACAACCCTTGGGTAAAATTGGCAGCATCATTCTGATCGGTCTCTGGCTTCTATTTGCCTGTGTGGTCTTGGGCATTTATTTCACCAAGCATCTGATTTCCCGCCAGGTGGATACAGTGCTTTATTTGCTGGCCTTTCTGGTCAGCTTACTGGCTTATTTAAGCATAGAACCTCGTCAGGATCGTGACTGGAATCCTGAAGTTTCCCGACTGCTCTCCTATGAGCAGCAAGGCAATCAAGTCACCTTGCACAATATCCGTAATTTTGACTGGCAAGCAGAGGGGCAATATACCGAACGGTGGGAAAGCCGGAGTTTTGATCTGAATGAAATTACCGGAGTAAACATTATTACCTCTTACTGGATGGGACCTAAAATTGCCCATACGCTGGTCAGTTTTGATTTTGCCAATCAGAAACCGCTCGCCTTCTCGATCGAAATTCGCAAAGAAAAGGATGAGAAATTTTCTGCTATTGGTGGCTTCTTCCGAAAATATGAACTGAGTTTGGTCGCCTCAGATGAGAAAGATATTGTATATACGCGTAGCAATATTCGTGGTGAGCAGGTTTACTTTTTTCCGGTCAAAATGCCGCAAGCAGAAGCTCAGGCCCTATTTAAAGAATATCTGCGTAAGGCTGATGAACTGGCCAAAGAACCTAAATGGTATAACACCTTGAGCAGTAACTGCACGACGCTGGTCTTTGATATGGCTCAGGCAGTATCTCAACAACAGCTTCCTTCAGATTACCGCTTGCTGGCTTCTGGGTATTTACCTGATTATTTATATGATTTAAAAGCGCTAGATCAACGCTGGGATATACAAACCTGGTATCAGCGTGCACACGTTAATCCACGAGTTAGAGATACCGGTCAGATTTCCAGTCAGGAGTATTCACAACGCCTGCGTCAGGGCCTACCTGAGCCGAGTTCCAGATAATTTTCTAAGCTATCCAACTTAAAGAAAGATACAAAATCAACTGGCATATATTGCATTTTTTTGTTTATATACAAATAGCTAACTCAGAATTAGAGTCTCTCTCATGCTAAAAAAATTAACAGCAATCATGATTTTAGGTTCAGTCTTTGCTATATCAGGTTGTGAAACCGTACCGAGTACTTCATCAGTCAAAACTGAAAATAATTTACAGCTCCTGCAAAATCGCACCTGGATTGTGAACCAGATTGGTAATACCGAAATTACTACAACACCGACAACACGCAATATTCCAAGTCTGCAATTCGATGCAGCGACTCAACGCGTGTCTGGCGCAGATGGCTGTAACCGTATAATGGGCAGCTACACTGCCGGCAAAGACACCCTTAACTTAAGCCAGATGGCGAGTACCGAAATGGCTTGTCTGGATAATGCAGGTCTGGATCAGAAATTTAAGGAGGCACTGAGCAAAGTGACTCATTATCAGGTCTATGGTAAAACCCTGAAATTAATGGACCGTCATGGCAATTTACTCATTCAGTTAGAAAGTGCAGTACAGCCTCGCTAAGTTTTGACTACAAAAAACCTGTGTCGTGCAGGCTTTATATCTTTCATACTCATATGAACATTCAATAATCAGCACTCTACAATGATGAGGACTTAACCATGCAACAAGCACTATTTGGTGGTGGATGCTTTTGGTGTACCGAAGCAGTATTTTTACAGCTTCAGGGCGTACAGAAGGTCGTCAGCGGCTATGCGGGTGGACAAAATCCTAATCCGACCTATGAGCAAGTCTGCGGCGGTGATACCAATCATGCCGAAGTGATCCTGATCGATTTCGATGAAAATCAGATTACGTATAGTCAGTTGCTCGAAGTCTTTTTCGCAACCCATGATCCAACGACATTAAACCGTCAGGGCAATGATGTCGGCACGCAGTATCGTTCTGTGATTTATTATTTTAATGATGAGCAGAAAGAAACTGCACAGCTCACAATAGACTCATTGAAAGCTGAAGGATTGAATATTGTGACTGAACTTAGCCCTGCACCGACTTTCTACCCTGCTGAAGAATATCACCAGAATTTCTTTGCCAAGAATCCGAATCAGGGCTACTGTAATTTCGCGATTCCGCCCAAGCTGAACAAATTACAACATAAGTTTATGACGCTGCTTAAAACCCATTAAACTGGTTCTGCTGAATTGAATGCCCTCTTAAATTAAGGCAATAAAAAAGCGACTGATCTCAGTCGCTTTTTTATTGAGAGCAAAAAATTAATTATCGGTTGCAAAGGCAATATCGCTGAGTCCGGCTCCACTCGCGCGTGACATCACTTGAGCAACGGTGTCATAACGTGATTCTTTATCTGCTTTCAATACGATGGTCGGTTGACGCTGTGCCTGGCTCGCCTCATTGAAACGGGTTTCAAGTTGTTCCAAGGTCAGCACATCGCCGTTCCATGCTACATCACCTTTCGCATTGATGCTGATGGTGACATTTTCCGGTGGCAGGTCAATAATTTCTGCAGTGGTTTGCGGCAAGGTTAATGGAATTGATGGGTTCGCAACGGTCGCTGTCACCAGAAAGATGATCATCAATACCAACATAATGTCGATCAGGGGAATGAGATTCATCTCATTCATGCCTGTATCGTTGTCTTCACCCAATTGAAAAGCCATTAAGCTTGACCTCCAACTAAACTGTCTTGTGCTACTTTTGCATCAGCCTTCTTTGCAGAAGAATCCTGTTGCAACATGGTGTCAATCAATAAGCTATGCGCATGGTCTTGCAGTTCATTGCTTAAAGTACGGTTAACACGTACACAGATGTTATATGCAAGTACCGCAGGAATCGCCACAGCCAAACCCAGACCGGTCATGATCAGCGCTTCACCCACTGGAGTGGCTACTTGTGCCAGACCTGCCTGACCACTCTTACCCACGGCAACCAGTGCGTGGAAGATCCCCCATACTGTACCGAACAGACCTACAAAGGGTGAAATTGAAGCGATGGTACCCAAGACAGATACACCTTTTTCTGCATTACCTTTTTCTAATGCGATCTGACGCAATAAAGCCTGCTCAGCTACAGCTTTACGTTGTTCAAATGCCAAAGGAGTCATTTTATTTTTCAATTGCCCTAATGCTTTAGATAATTGAGCATAGGCAATCTGTTTAAGTTGGCGAGTGCCCATCAAACGCAGCACAAAAATGGTCCATGTCGCAATCGACATTGCCAATAACACGAAATACAGTGTTTTACTGACTGCATCAGCGTGTTGCCAATAAACTGAAAAGTTCATATTCGAACTCCTAATGGGTTAGCCGTTATTTGGTAATCTGAAAATCGAAAGGCTGTTCCACACGGGTTGGATAAGCCACACCATTTTCAACATATTTGGTCAGTTGTGCACGACGTACTGCTGATTCGACTTTGCGCGTAACGGCCGGACTACAACTTGAATTTCGTGCGGTCGCAGAGACCACTTTCCCCTGCTCATTTGCAGATACATCTACCACTAGCGAACAGGCTGATTTTAACTCTCCTGCCGAGAGCGACACTTTTGGTGCACGCTGCCACGATACGCCGCCGCCAATTGCAACACTTTTCGGTGCTGGCGGTGCTGGTGGCGCAACCGGTGCAGGCGCAGGTGCCACTTTTTTAGTTTCAGTCACGACCGCAGGAACCACTGGACTTGGTGCCGGTTTGGCCTCAACTGGCGGTGCAGTAACAGGTTTAGGCGTTTCTGCTTTTTTCACCTGCTCAATTTTTTCTACTTTTTTGGGTGGCGGTGGCAGCGGTTTTTCTACAATTTTAACTTCTTTCGGCTTTGGTGGCTCTTGTTTAGGCTCTGGCGGCTTTGGCTTGGGTGGTAAAGGTTTTGGGGCTTCCTGAAGTTTGACAAAACGAACCTTTAAAGGTTCTTTATCGACCTGTTTCAGTTCAGGTGCTTCCATCTGGCTGACTGCCCATAAAAGACCCACGTGTCCAACCAGAACCGCCGCCAGAATAGAAACGACTTTCTTTTTCATCTGATTTGACGGTGGTGGTGTCATGGGAGCAGCAACTTGACTCATTAAATCTATTTACCTCGAAGAGATGATGCGAAACAAACTATCAAGCTCATCGGTTAGCACAATTAAAGTACGCCAATAATAAATGAGAAGTGTTTTCATTTGCAACTACTAATCCCACTTTTCTCCATTATTTTTGTTTCAAACAAAAAAGGCATACTTAAAGTATGCCTTTTTTAAACCGAGATGCAAGCGCTTATTGGAACACGACAGTTTTATTGCCGTCGACAATCACACGGTCTTCCAGATGCCATCTCACTGCACGTGCCAGCACATTACGTTCAACATCCTGACCCAATTCACGCAGCTGTTCAACAGTAAAGTCATGGTTCACACGCTCTACATCCTGCTCGATGATTGGACCCTGATCCAGATCAGCTGTCACATAGTGTGCAGTTGCACCGATCAATTTTACACCTTTGTCATAAGCTTGTTTGTATGGATTGGCGCCCACGAATGCTGGCAGGAATGAATGATGAATATTGATCACTTTCATTTCCCATTTACTTACGAATTCTTCATCCAGAATCTGCATATAACGGGCTAATACCAGCAGATCGTTACCCTGCATCAGTTCATCAATCTGTGCATAGGCCTCACGTTTGTTCTCTTTGGTCACCGGAACCACTTCAAACGGAATACCAAAGTTTTCTACTGATTCACGTAGAGTCTCATGGTTAGATACCACTTTAGTAATTTCACATGGCAGACCGCCGCGTGCATGACGCCATAGCAGTTCAAGCAACGCATGGTCGACTTTAGAAACCAGAATACCGACCTTTTTCACATCACTGACCAGTGCCAGACGCCAGTGCATGCCATAGCGCTCTGCAACATTGCCAGCAAAAGTCTGCAACAGGCTTTCTTTACGGCTTTGCAGATTGTCCAGTTCAAACTCAACACGCATGAAGTAACGTCCGCCCTGCGCTGCTGTCGCGTATTGATCAAGCGCCGTAATGTTGGCACCCTGATGATACAAGAAGCTTGAAACAGCCTGCACGATGCCCGGCTTGTCTTCACAAGTAATCAATAAACGTGCGGTATTAGCAGTCGTCATATTCATGTTGGTTAAGGTCACTAATTAGTTAAATTAAAAAAATAAGCCGAGTATTCTAACGCGTTTCTTAGATATTCTGAATAGTTTGTTCAGATTCAGGCGGTTTAGGCGACGACAGACTGGCAAACAGCTCTGAAGAACCGAACGAGTTAAGTAAGCTTTCATACGTCTGACGGCTTTCACCACGCAGATAAGCACCTTCCAGGAACACCATCTGACGCAGTGCCTGCCAAACCCATTTTTCTTCCAGAGTATTGGAATCGGTAATATGACCCGACATATACAGGAAGTTGGTCCAGTTAGTCAGCACGATCCAGAGGTTAATGATCAGCGCTTCAATTTCTGAATCAGTCATTTCCATCAGGCCGGCATTTACGAAGGCTTTATAAATTTTTTGTCCCTGCTGCATGACCTGTCCGGCAAAACGCGGATAAAGCTTGCGGAAATCTTCGTTATTTTCCACCAGATGGTATACATCACGGTGCAGAAAACGATAAGCCCAAAGCTGACTGCTCAGTACCTGAAAATAATGAATCTTGTCATTGGCATCCAGAGCACGGTCTTCCGGAAGTGCCAGCATTTCCAGCGTCTGATGCTGATACTGCTCCATCAGTTCCTTGATAATTTCATTTTTATTACGGAAGTGATAATACAGATTACCCGGACTCATGCCGAGTTCAGCAGCAATATGGTTGGTGGTTACAGATCGTTCGCCACGTTCATTAAACAACTGCAAGCTGAGCTGTAAGATACGCTCTTTGGTTTTTAACGTTTTGGTTTGGGACATCCTAAAATAACCATTCAGTTCATGCATTAGTAAGGCTAACACACAAAGTAACTTGACTAATTAGAGTATTTGCTCTAAAAATTAATTAATCGATTTTGAATAATGGTAGTGCGGCATGAACAGTCACACAAAAACAACTTCAATGACACCACATTTTCTTGATAGCCAGCACCTCAATGAAATTCTGGCTCAACAAAAATACGCCTACTTACGCTACCCACTGCCGACTGCAAAGGAACGTATCGATCGTTTAGCTCGGCTTAAGCGTATCTTAGTTAAGTATCAAGATCAATTTGCCGATGCAATTAATCAGGACTATGGTAACCGCTCTGTCGGGGAAACCAAAATTGGCGAGTTACTGACTTGTCTTGAACATATTAAATATTACAGCAAAAACCTGACCGGCTGGATGAAACCGTCCAAGCGTCATGTCGGTATTATTCACCAGCCAGCCAAAGCCTGGGTACAGTATCAACCTCTAGGCGTGATCGGCATCATCGCACCGTGGAACTACCCTTTATTATTATCCATCGGCCCTCTGATCTGTGCGTTAGCTGCGGGCAACCATGCCATGATCAAAATTTCCAGTTCATCGGCTGCTTTTGGCAAGGTACTGGAAAAAGCCTTAGCTGAAGCCTTTCCTAAAGAACTGGTTGCCGTGGTGAATGGTGGCGGTACGGTATCTGATGCCTTCTGCCGACTGACTTTTGACAAGATGATTTTTACCGGCTCAACGGCTGTGGGTAAAACCGTGATGGCAGCAGCTGCGGAAAATCTGGTACCTGTGATTCTGGAACTGGGTGGCAAATCCCCTGTACTAGTGCATCCATCCATTGACCTGCGTGATGTAGCTCAGCGTATTGCCGTGGGCAAGCTCTGGAATGCGGGCCAAACCTGCGTGGCACCGGATTATATGTTCCTGCCGCGTGGCAAAACTGCCGAGTTTATCGATCATTTTAAAGCCTGTGTCGAAAGCATGTATCCGGACATCAGCCATAATCAGGATTACACCTCGATTATCAATGACAAGCAGTACAATCGTTTGCAAGGTTATCTGGATGATGCCCGTGAGCAAGGCGCGCAGATTATTGAAATCAATCCGCGTAATGAGTCGCTAGCAGACCTGCGTAAAATTGCACCGACCATCGTGACCAATGTCATGCCAAGCATGCAGATCATGCAGCATGAAATCTTTGGGCCGCTCCTGCCGATCATGGAATATGATCAAATTGACGACGTTATCGACTTTATTAATAGCCGTCCGCGTCCACTTGCATTATACTATTTCGACTTTGATCAGGCGCGTGCTGATTATGTCGCACAGCGTACCCATTCAGGGCATTTCGGGCAAAATACTGTATTAACCCATGTCGCACAGGATGACCTGCCATTTGGTGGTGTCGGTGCTTCCGGTATGGGTAAATATCATGGGCCAGAAGGCTTCTTCAGTTTGTCGCATGAACGGTCAGTAATGTCGAATCCTAAGCTGTATAGCTTGAAATACATTCTGCCTCCGTTTAATAAGCCGATCCATAAGCTGATTTCGAAGACACTTCTTCGATAAATGGTCAAGGCATGAGCTATCACACGGGCTCATGCTTCGTTTTAGACAAAATCGCTTGTCTTTTAAGCGCATTTTTGATATAAAACGCCCCTTGAATGAATTCAATCCGTTTATTTTTGACTGGCCATACAGATTTGCTGTTGGCTAAATCAATGGAGTTACACCATGTCTAAGGTTTGCCAAGTTACCGGCAAGCGTCCAGTCGTTGGTAACAACGTCTCACACGCCAACAACAAAACTAAGCGCCGGTTCGAGCCGAACCTGCACCACCACCGTTTCTGGTTAGAAAGCGAAAAACGTTTTGTACGTCTTCGTTTAACCACTAAAGGTATGCGTATTATCGACAAATTGGGCATTGAAAAGGTTGTTGCTGACCTTCGTGCTCAAGGTCAAAAGATCTAAGTAAGGAGTCAGGACAATGCGTGATAAGATTCGCTTAGTTTCTTCAGCTGGTACAGGTTATTTCTATACCACTACTAAGAACAAACGTACTATGCCGGAAAAAATGGAAATCAAAAAATTTGATCCAAAAATCCGTCAACACGTAATCTTCAAAGAAGCTAAAATCAAATAATTTTAGTTTTTTGAAAAAAGCGACCTTCCCGGTCGTTTTTTTTTGCATTTTTTTTATGCGGCTTGATAAACTTTCTGTTTCTTCTGGCATTTTCTGTGCTTATTTCCCATAAAAAACTGAAATTTCATAAAATTTATTTTAAAGGAGTGTTTAGTGCCACATGACGTAGAGCTCATTATCCTGTTAGCTGTCGGTTTTGGCTTGGCCCTGGTTTTTGGCTATATCGCTGCACGTCTACGCCTTCCCCCACTGATTGGTTATCTGGTTGCCGGGATTCTGATTAGCCCGAACACCCCAGGCGTGGTTGGAGATGTGCATCTGGCGAACCAGCTGGCCGAACTTGGCGTCATGTTCCTGATGTTTGGTGTCGGGATGCACTTTTCTCTGAATGACCTGATGCAGGTCAGGCGTATTGCCTTGCCGGGTGCAGTCTTGCAGATTGCAGTCGCGACACTGCTCGGGGTCGGGGTCTCCATGCTCTGGGGCTGGAATTTTGGCTCTGCCCTGATCTTTGGCTTAAGCCTGTCCTGTGCCAGTACTGTTGTACTTCTCAAAGCCCTGGGTGATCGTGGCCTGCTCGAATCCATTAACGGGAAAATTGCAGTCGGCTGGCTTCTAGTTGAAGATCTGGTTATGGTGCTGGCACTGGTATTATTACCCGCAACTGCAGTACTGCTCGGTGGTCAGGCTCTGGAAGGCAGTAGTAGCGATCAGAATGTCTGGATCACCTTAGGCATTACCTTGCTCAAAGTAGCCGGCTTTATTGCTTTCATGCTGATTATTGGTAAACGTTTAGTGCCAATGATCATGCAGGTGGTGGCACGTTTAGGCTCACGTGAGCTATTTACCTTAACCGTCGTAGCTGCAGCCGTATCGATTGCCTTTGGGGCTTATAAGGTCTTTGGCGTATCCATGGCACTCGGTGCGTTCTTTGCCGGGATGGTAGTGAAAGAGTCTGACTTCAGCCACCGTGCCGAAGAAGAAACCTTACCGCTGCGTGAAATCTTCTCGATTCTGTTCTTTGTGTCCGTCGGTATGCTGTTTGATCCGCGTATCCTGATGGATCAGCCACTTCATGTGTTGGCGGTGCTCGGTATTATCATGATTGGTAAAACCATCGCAGCGATGGCACTGGTGCTGTTCTTCCGCTACCCAATCAATACGGCACTCACCGTCGGTGCATCTCTGGCACAAATCGGTGAATTCTCTTTTATTCTGGCCGCACTTGGTGTATCGCTAAATCTATTGTCACTCGATGGACAAAACCTGATTCTAGCGGGTGCCCTGATTTCGATTACCCTAAACTCGTTTATTTTCTCAGCAGTAGAACCGGTACAAAAATGGATCCGCGAACGTTCGTCTCTGGCGCGCTTATTGGAGCGTAGTGGTGATCCGCTTGCCATGCTACCGGATGAGGTCTCGCAGGACTATCTGCGTGATCAGGTGGTGATTGTGGGGCATGGTGAAGTCGGTCGTCGAATTACCTTATCTCTAATGGAGCAAGATATTAAGGTAGTCATTGCCGAAGAAAACCGTGAGATCGTAGAGAACTTGCGTAAAAAAGGCATTGCGGCAGTTTCTGGTGTCGCAACTGAACCCGGTGTGTTGATTCAGGCTCACATTCAGCATGCACGTCTATTGGTGATCTCACCGATGGATATTATTGATATCCATAAAATCGTGGATATTGCCAAGACCCTAAACCCTGCTATTCAGATCCTGCTATGTGCGGAAAGCAAGGAAGAAGCCGAAGTGATTCGCCGTGACAATATTGGCGAGGTGTACTATGCCAAAGAGGAAATGGCGAGAAATATGAGCAATCATATTTTGAACCAGATCGAGATTGCGCATAACCATCCACCTACGCATTATTCAGGCTGATTTCTTAAAGAAGTTGTCAAAATTGGTAACTTCTTTTTTTATTGATTTAGCTGAAATTTATCAGATCTTAAGTTAATAAAATTTAAAATTACTTCTCTAATCTAACCGACTTAATTTTTCTCTTATTCTCTATTTTTCTCATTTTATAAACACAAAAAAAGCACACTTCAAGTGTGCTTTCCTGCTCGCCAGGGTAGGCAATTTAACTCATATATTTGGGCTCTTCATCCACAACTTCAGCTTGCCATTCATTGACCTGCTGTTCCAGCAAACCATATAAAGCGGCCTGAATCATGTGTTGTGCAATCACAGGCGTTTGATCACCCAACAGGGCTTTGACCTCGTCATTAAACTGAATCATGACTAATGGCTGTTTTTTTGAGCCCGCATTTCGTAATGCCAACGCGCCACCTTCAAGTTGAACGAGTTCCAGAATCGCGTCTTGATTACCAAATAAATCTTTCAACTGTTCTATAGACATATATCCTCCATGTTCAACATGGTGGCAAAGAGCGATTGCACTTTGCATCATTAGAGTAATTGATATAGGGTTAATAATCGCAATTTCAAGTACAGCTGATCAGATTAAAATTCAACCATCTCATTACGAAAACCATCAATAAGCTGCGTCAGGTCACGATGCCATTCTCGTAATATAGCAGTATCAGGTAACCAGGCTTGTGGTGTCTGTGTGACTTTAATGATGAGATTTGAAGAAGTTTCGTCTTCGGGTTGTGGCGAACTTGGCTCTGGCGCATATTGGCAGAGACGGTAAGCACGTTTCAGTTCAGCAAGAAAACCATCTTTGGATAAATGCTGTAATACGGTCACTTCAGGTGATACCTGCCCCTTAGCCGCCATAAGCTCTTCAATCGATTTCAGCGTCGGGCTCAGGTCATTCAGACGATAATAGCGTACCAGTTCCTGCAAAAAGGCCAGCAGCGCCCCATGCAGATGGAATACGGCAGCTTCACGATGAGCTTGTGCCTGCTGCACATGATCAGTCTGTTCAGCCTGCTGACAGGCCATACGGGCGAAATAAAGTTTTTGATTGGTACGGTCCGCATGATAGCGAGCAACTCGTGTCATCGAGATTTCCTAAGCATTAAAACAAATTTTGGCTCTTATAAAGTAAAACGTCCGCTCGCATTACGCAATGCAAGATTGTCTACGCTGTCGATCTATTCTGCATGATCTTGATACTTCAGACTGCTGATATTAACCCTTCAGTAAAAATCTAGGCCTTTTTAAAGGCAAAAAAAAGAGCATCATACATGCTCTTTTTTATCAGCTGTTATTTAAGCCTGTGGCTTTTCTTCAGCTTGCTTCACACGAATCCCCTGACCATGCAGGCGCAGTGTATTTAAACCTTTAATCGCTTTAACAGCTTCACGGCCATGTGGCATTTCTACAAAGGCAAAACCTTTAGACTTGGCTGTTTCTGCATCCATGACCAGCGTACAAGACTCAACAGTACCATATTGCTGAAACAGGGTCAGCAATTCAGCTTCTGTTACAGTGCGCGCCAAGTTACGAACTAAAATTTTCATCGGATAACCTTAAGAAGATAGGCAAAAATAATCAAAAAGCACGTGCCTACTCTACTTTTTGCGTCAAACCCAGAAGGGATAGTTTAATCGAGATCAATCCCAAAATCTAAATTAATCGACTGGCGCTCAATTAAAGCACTTTTCACAGTCTGTTGACGGGTTTTGTAATGGGTTTCTGTGACACATAAATTGCGGGTCAAATCATTGAGAAAATAGCTTTCAATTTTACGCCCCTGCTCATCTACCGTTTCACGCGCCCAGTGATTCAGGTTTTGCTTGGTCAGAATCAGTTCATTCTGTGCACGAGTCAGCGCCACATACAATACACGCCGCTCTTCCTCGACATCATCAAAATCCCCTTGCGCCCGTGCATGCGGATATTGTCCCGGCGTAACATTAGCCACATAACAGACTTTCTGTTCCGTACCCTTGGCCGAGTGAATGGTAATGAGGGTCACCACATCCGTATCCGACTGGCGTTCAATTTCGGAAATAGAGACCGGATCAAGCACATACTCTTCCAGAAACTCACTCACTTGAGCATGCTTGGAAGCCAGCTGTTTTACCAATTCAAAATCTCCCTGACGGCGATTCCAGTCTTTTTTATAGTTCTCGGCCAGTTGTGCTTCAATGGCTTGGACTGCCAGACCAACACAGGCCTGTACTTCGGTTTTGAGTACCGCCATTTGCTTCATAATCAGAATGGTTTCCAGTGGAATCTTGCCAAATTTTTCTAGCTTGTCGGCAATGATATCCATCTCTGGCTCAGCTAAAAGCTGCTGAGACAGCTTACTCGCTCCGACATCACCCACACCATTCCACAACGTTAAAAAACGCATCCAGGCGATATCATCCAGAGGATTCGCCACCACACGCAACAGGCTGAGCAGATCTTTCACATGTGCAGTTTCTAACAGTTTCATCCCGCCGATGAATCGATACGGAACATTGGCCGCGATACAAGCTGCTTCAATATGTCGCGCTGCATAACTGGAACGTACCAGCACCATGTGATCGGACCATTTGCTGCCTTGCAAGTAATGCCGCTCTTTTATATCAATCGCGATCCATTTAGCTTCATCAAACTCATTCGGGAAAATATGCATCTTTGGCTTGATGCCTTCACCGCGATGCGCATCCAGCCGCTTGTCATATTTAATTTCGGACTGATCCAGCAGCCAGTTAGACAGATCAAGGATTTCCTGAGTTGAACGATAATTTTTTTCTAGTTTAAAAATCTGGGCATCCGGTACACGTTCTTTGAAATGATGAATATTTTCAAAATCGGCACCACGGAAACCATAAATTGACTGGGCATCATCTCCAACACAGAATAGGCTAATATGTTCTTTAAGAGGTTCGAGTAATGCCCATTGCAATGGATTAGTATCCTGCATTTCATCCACCAGCATATGCCGACAAATTGAGGACACATATTCCACTAGCCCTTCAGACTGTGCCAAAGCAGTCGCCACCACAGCGAGGATATCATCATAATCCAGAAAGCTACGCGCACACTTACGCGCTTCATATTCCTTCATAATGTCGGCAATCTGGTCTTTGAGTGCCAGATATTCTGGCATCTGCTTTTCCAAAGCCAGACTCAGTTTCTGCCGGGTGTTCCGAGCAAAGGAATACAAATCACATAATTCCTGAGGCTTAGGCAAATGATTGGGGTTCTTCTTGTCATCACGACCGCGAATCAGGCGGAACATCATCAGCTGATCATCACGATCAATAATCGAAAACTGTTCCAGACCAAAAGCTTTCGGAATACGGCGCAGCAGATACATACAGAAGGTATGAAACGTTGATGCACGTAAGCCTTTGGCCTGTTCACCGAGTGCCAGTTCCACCCGTGCCACGATTTCACTCGCCGCACGACGTGTAAAGGTCAGAATCTGAATTTGATTCGCTGGTACGCCTTGATCAATCAGATAAGCTGCACGTGCCACGATAGTTTTGGTCTTGCCACAGCCTGCCCCAGCCAAAACCAAACTGTGCTTTGCTTCTGTTGTCGCAGCTTGCTTTTGTTGCGGATTTAATTCATCTATCAGGGAGGCTAAACTCATAGTGTCTCAATGTACTAGGGAGAAAGATAGTTTAACAGAGCAGGCTAGATTCTGGGTGTTCTGCTGTTATTTTCCTTTTGATTTATTGTAGAACTCTTTTTTTGTTTCATGCATTTAAATACAACTAAGTTGATGTTTTACATTTGATTTTATAAGTTAAATATTGGTATAAAAATTGCTCAATAAATCTCGTATTTTTTAATAAAAACAAGGATGCTGCAACTTGCATACAACCTATAAAACACTCAGCGCTTTGATCATGAGCTTTGGCATGTATTCAAATTTACATGCAGAAACAGTTTCTATAGAAATGACACCCGAAGTCTGCTTAAAAGACCTTGAATATACCGCCCACCTCATCCTTGAAAATGATGCAGGGATTATTGCCAAAAGATGGACCACCTACCCTGAACAGATTCAACAGATTTTCAATCAACAAAAAGAAAAACTTCAGGGTGTAAAAACCGTTGTGGAGTGTCAAAAAATTATTCGACCTTTCATGAAATCCATTCGAAATGGTCATTTAGGTATTAGTATTCATCCAGATGCACAAGCAGCACAACAGCAATCTTCAGACACGCAAGTACCAATTGAAGTGATAACAGAAAATAAAGCTGAGAGAGTTACCACAAAAAAACTATCTGATTCCACCACCTTACTAACCATTTTATCTTTTGACTATGCTCTGTATGAAAAAATTCAGCAGGTGGTATCCAGTAATCAAGATAATCTTTTAAAAGCACCGTATTTGATTATTGACTTGCGTAACAATGATGGCGGCAGTGACCAAATAGCTGAAGTATTATATAAGATTTTAGGGGAAGCGAAGTACTGGAATACCTCTCCACAAATTTATGCCTCCTCTACCAATATTGACGGATGGGAAGCATACAAAAGCTTTTTAACAGATGAAGATTCACTGACTCATCTCAATAAAACAATTAAAAAAATGCGTGAACAGCAAAATCAATGGGTCAGTATGAGTTCATACAAAGAATCGCAAGAGGTGGTTACAAGCAAAGATATTTTAGCAACACCGCAAAAGGTGGTAATCTTGATCGATAAAAATTGCGGTAGCTCATGCGAACAATTTGTATTAACTGCGCAGCAAAATCCTCGTGTGGTCACGATGGGGCGGCCAACCTATGGCGCTCTTGATGCCTCAAATGTGATGGAAAAGACCTCGCCTTCCAAGCAACTTCAAATTTACTATGCATCAACCTATATTCACCGCCCTGCAGGTAAAGAAATTGACGGCGTTGGCATCCCGCCAGCCATCAAACTACCAAAACCACAAAACCAAGCTGAATATAGTGCCGAAATTCAACTTGCACAGCGTTATTTAGAACAAGGTCTATAATGACTATGATGTCTAGCTTTTAAACCTATTGTACTAAATCCAAATCAGCACAAACTTTCGAAACTGCTAATTGCAGATTTACTTCTGCATTTTTTAAGGCTTCTTCTAAAGGACAATCTGGTGGATTAATACCAATAATCTGGCTAAATCCTGATTCAAACAGATCCTCAATTCCTTCACCGACTAGACCCGCAAAAGCAATCACAGGTTTATTCAATTGTTTGGCCACTTGTGCCACCCCAAATGGTGTTTTACCGAATTTGGTTTGAAAATCAATTTTACCTTCACCAGTCAGGACATAATCTGCCTGAGCTATTTTCTCGCTCAATTGAACCTGTTCAATCATCAGTTCCACCCCGGAACGAATAGAGGCAGCGGTGAATGCCATTAAACCAAAACCCAGTCCACCGGCTGCACCCGCACCTGCAACATGACGATGATCATGGCCAATCTGCCTAGCGGCTACATCGGCAAAATGACCAAGGTTTTGATCCAGCTGCTTGACCATTTCCGGCATTGCCCCTTTCTGTGGGCCAAAGATTATCGATGCACCATGTGGTCCACACAGCGGATTATTGACATCTGATGCAATGATTATTTCAGTATCTGCTAAACGTGGATCCAGTCCAGATAAATCCATTGATTTGACCAGATCTAAGTTTCCACCACAGACCTGAATTGGCTCACCTACATGATTTAAAAACCGCACGCCCAGTGCCTGAGCCATCCCTGCACCAGCATCATTGGTAATACTGCCACCCAGCCCAATGATGATTTTTTTCACTCCCAGATCCAATGCCTGTTTAATCATCTCTCCTGTGCCATAGGTTGACGTGAACATCGGATTACGCTGTGAAGGTGGTAATAAATGAATGCCATTGGCCTTGGCCATTTCAATCACGGCGGTTTGACCTGCGTCCATTAAACCCCAATAGGTATGAATACGTTGCTCAAACAGTGGCCCGGTCACTTCACATGGAATTTGCTGTCCCCTTAGGCTTGAAATTAGCGCATCGACAGTTCCTTCACCACCATCAGCCATCGGTACCTGTATGATACAGGCATCCGGAATGACTTTCTGGATACCCCGCTGCATTGCTCCACATGCCTGTTGAGCACTCATACTTTCTTTAAAGGCATCTGGTGCAAGAACAAAGATTTTTGACATATAGCGACGATCACTCTTTTTGGTATCTCTACAGTATCAAAAAGAGTGTATATAATGCTCTTAAAACAAAGGATTAAACCTTAGATGAACTTTTCGGAACCTCACGGCGAATATAGGAAGCAAGCATCAGGTAGTTAATACCCTGAAATAAAATATCAACGGCTAGAAACAAGCCCAACACCCAGAACGGAGCATCTGGTGTCCGCAAGATCATGATTCCGGCCAGGAGAGTCAGTATGCCGGAAAACAGGATCCAGCCCCATCCCGCCATTGGCCGGAATACAAAGGCATTTATTAAGCGGATGACTCCTGCAATAATCAGGATAATGGCCAGAACATTGGTTAGAACGATCGCGGTTTGCACGGGTGTGGTAAAAGCAAAATATCCGGCGACTAAATACAGCAGGCCAAATAAGGCCCAGAACCAGCGCATACCGCCCTCAAAAATCTTGAAGGATGCGATAATATGTAAGACCCCACCGACCATCATCAGCACGCCAAATATAAATACTGCAGATAAGGTTGCCACAGGTAAGGTCGCCAATAAGATCAAACCAAAAATAACCAGCAAGATACCAAAGAGCAGATACCATTTCCGGTTTCGATGTAAGGAATCGAATACAAGGTCATTACCTACTGTTTTCATTTTTATTCTTCTTGATGCTGTTCGTTTAATTTATCTTAAGCGATTTAATTGACCATACTGTATAAAAAATGCAACTTTCATGTCATGACTTCAAGCTGGCAACAGCTATGGGGTCAGTGACAAGGAGGTTGTTATTCTTTCCACCCAAGTTCAATGGCTGTGATCGCATTAATTAATGTCTGCTCTAAAGCATCTGGCATTTTGCTGGTCGTTTGAGAAGTGGGAATATGACCTGCCATCAGCTCTGCTTTGGCTTGCGGAAACAAAGGTTGCTGATCTGGAAATGCATAACCCACCGGATAAAGCGGCTGTCCTGTCGCTAAATCATATTTGTCCGAGGCCCCAAAAGCATGCAGCAACTCATGTACCAAGACAATTTTATTCTGTTCAGCCTGTTTTTTGGAGGCAAATAAATTGACTGATCCAATCCGGCCTTTTTGCAAGGCAGTTGAATGCCTTAATTGCTTGGTTTGTGCAGGATCATAATAATTTAAATATAAAGTCACACTAGGTGAACCATCAGTACTTTGATGCTGTTTCCAGGCATAAAAACGGAATTTCAAACTCCATAAAACGGTATCGATGAGTGAGGCCTGCTCAGGGACTTTCGGCGGTAAAGCGTTAAGTTCACGACCTAAATTAAAATAAAAATAAGTTGGCTGACCACGATATTGCTGTGCTGCTTTTTCCAGATATTCCCTGGCTCCATTCAGATCCTGACCCGACAGTTGCTGGATATATTGCTGTGTGGTCGGCAATCCATCAGCATTAATCGGATGTAGCAATACCATAACCGGTTTGGACCAGTTCTGATTTTGGTCCCGATAGGCATTGACTGCAACAATCAACAAGATGATTAATAAAATCAGAATCCGAATCTTTTTCCACATGTCATTTACACGCTCTGTTTTTTTATTTTTCTTAAATACATCTGGCTCATTTCAATCTTGGTTTCAAAAAGATTTAGAGTTTTAATTAAACCTGACAATTTGGCTCTACCATAGTTACGAGAATCAAAATCAGGTTTTACTGCACTGATATACTGTCCCACCATACTTAAATTCGCCCAACCATTTTCATCCGCATTATCTTTTACAGCTTTATAAATCAGATTCAGCGTAGCTCGATCCATCCCTTCAGGAAGATTTGAATTTTCCTTAGTTGGAGTCACCATCTTATGGTCTAAAGATTTGTCAGAGCTTACTCCTTTCTTCGGGGAAGTATTAGCGAGTTCATCCTCTTCCTGCTGCTTGATATCAATGTCTGCAATTAAGTTTTCCACATAAATAAACTTATCACATGCTTTTTTAAAGGCTTCTGGAGTCGTTTTCTTTCCAAAACCATATACACTCAAGCCATTTTCACGGATTCTTGATGCTAAAGGAGTGAAATCACTATCACTGGAGACGATACAGAAACCATCCAAAGCACCTGCATATAACAAGTCCATGGCATCAATAATCAGGATCATATCCGTGGCATCTTTACCCTTGGTATAGGCGAATTGTTGTACCGGAGTAATAGCAAGTGGAAGTAGCACATCTCGCCATTTCTTTAAAGTTTCGCTACTCCAGTCCCCATACACACGTTTGACACTGGCAATGCCATATTTCGCGACTTCTTCTAAGACTGATGAAATGGCATTGATGGAAGAATTATCGGCATCAATTAATACAGCAAACTTTTTGGTCTGAATATCCACATTTACCCCAAAATATTATTTTTAATTTTTTCTATAAATGATTCTGACATAAAAAATGCCGACTTTCGTCAGCATTTTTTCAATCTTGAAGTTTAGGCCTCAACCCATTTGCCATCCTGATAGACCAGCGACCATTTGGTTTGCTTGCCTTCAGGGGTTTCCGAACCAATATATTGAGACTGGTTCTTACGGCTGAATTTCACCAAGGTTGGATTTCCTTCAGGATCCACATCTGGTGCCTGCAAAATAAACTGATATTTTGGATCTAGCTGATCCGCTACAGTACGCAGTTCTGCAACCTTCGGTGCGCGAGTTTCACGGACTTTCGGGAACTTGCTCGCGGCCAGGAACAGACCGGCGGCACCATCACGCAGAACAAAGAAATCATCATGCTTGGTTGAACGTAAGTGTTCCATCTTGATCGGATCAACACGCGGAGGCGCAGGTTGACCATTCTTCAAGACTTTACGGGTATTCTCACAGCTGGTACAGGCAAAATATGGACCAAAACGGCCAGTTTTCAGCTGCATTTCACCATCACATTTATCACATAGAATGGTTGGGCCATCATAACCCTTAATCTTGAATTCGCCTTCTTCCAGCTCATAACCTGTACAGTCCGGGTTATTACCACAGATATGCAGTTTACGGCCGCCATCAATCACATAGCTGTCCATTGCAGTGCCACAGACTGGACAACGTTTTTTCGACATCAGGTCAGCAGTTTCTGCTGCATCATCATCAGACAGTGCAGCCAGAGATTCAACCGGAGTCAGGTTCAATGTACCTTTACAACGTTCTTTCGGTGGCAAGTTATAACCCGAACAGCCCAGGAATACGCCTGTTGTACCGGTACGGATCTGCATCGGACGGTCACATTCTTTACAATGGACTGCTTCAACTTCGACAGGCTGATTGCGGCGCATGCCGTTTTCACCCTGAGCATTGGTCAGACGTTTTTTGAAGTCACCATAGAAGCTGTCTAACAGATCTTTCCAGTTACGCTCACCATCTGCCACTTTATCCAGCTGACCTTCAAGGTCTGCAGTAAAGTCATAGTTCATCAGGTTATTGAAGCTTTCATCCAGACGATCGGTGACGATCTCACCCATCTTCTCGGCAAAGAGACGACGGTTCTCCAGTTTTACGTAACCACGATCCTGAATGGTCGAGATAATGGCAGCATAAGTCGAAGGACGACCAATACCTTTTTTCTCAAGCTCTTTTACCAATGATGCTTCAGTAAAACGTGCCGGTGGTTTGGTAAAATGTTGAGATGGATCTAGTTTTTCCAGCTTCAGCACTTCACCAACTTTCACAGCAGGCAACAGTACATCATCATCAGATTTGTTCTGGCCACGAACTTTGGTGAAACCATCAAATACTAAGGTACGACCTTTGGCTTTCAGTTCAACACCATTCGCATCCACTAAAATAGTCGATGATAAATATTCTGCTGGTGTCATCTGACAAGCTACAAATTGACGCCAGATCAGGTCATACAGACGCTGTGCATCACGTTCCACTCCAGCCAGACTATCGCCTTTCAATGCCACATTGGATGGGCGAATGGCCTCATGGGCTTCCTGCGCACCAGCTTTATTACCATAACGGTTCGGCTTGGCTGGCAGATATTTCTCGCCATATTCAGACTCGATATGACCACGCACCATATTGACTGCATCATCACTCAGGAAGGTGGAGTCAGTACGCATATAGGTAATGAAACCAGCTTCATACAGGCGCTGTGCCAGCATCATGGTTTTCTTTACCGAGAAACCTAGACGGGTACTTGCGGCCTGTTGCAAGGTAGACGTGATATACGGCGCACTTGGATTCACCTTGGTCGGCTTATCTTCACGGCTAATAACTTTATATTCAGCGTCTTTAATCAGATTCAGTAAAGCATCTGTTTCAGCTTTATTATGCAGCTTTAAAGTCTTGCCATTTTGCTTGACCGCTTCCAGACGAATATCATCTTTCTTGGATTTGGTATCTGCAAAAACCTGCCAGTATTCTTCAGGAATGAACTTACGAATTTCACGTTCGCGTTCCACGACCAGCTTTACAGCGACAGACTGTACACGCCCCGCAGACAGACCACGGGCAATTTTTTCCCATAGCAGTGGCGAAATCATGAAGCCGACGACACGATCCAGGAAACGGCGTGCCTGCTGGGCATTGACCTTATTGGTATCTAGACGTGAGGGCTGTTTAAACGCTTCCTGAATGGCATTTTTGGTAATTTCGTTAAAGACCACACGTTGATAGCGTGAATCATCGCCGCCGATCACTTCTTTTAAATGCCAGGCAATCGCTTCCCCTTCACGGTCCAAATCCGTTGCGAGATAGACTTCATCGACTTGCGATGCCAGTTTTTTCAGTTCAGCGACTACGCCTTCCTTGCCCGGAAGGACTTCATATTTGGCTTTCCAGTCATGTTCTGGATCGACACCCATCCGGTTAATCAACGCCTGCTGTGATTTTTCCGCTTTTTCTGCTTCAGTCAGCTTGGTTCGGGTCACCGGTTTTTTCTCTGCAGTTTTCGCAGAGCCGCCCGTTGGCAAGTCACGCACATGACCCACCGAGGATTTCACGATGTAGTTTGAACCGAGATACTTGTTGATTGTTTTCGCTTTTGCAGGCGACTCCACAATCACCAAGGCACGTTTACTTCCAGCGTCGGAAGACTTCGCCGTGCTGCTTTTTGATGTGGACCGAGGAGCGTTCGCCATATTAACCGTTTAATCCTGTTTATTTCTAAAATTAAAGTTCAGCCAAAGAATGTAATAGTGCCTTGATGTCATCAAGTTGTGTGGCTCTAAGATCAGATTCTTCATCCCAATAGAGTCCTACACAGTTTGCCTGCATATCAATAGCATAAATGCCCTTTAATGCAATGGGAAAATCTTTAAATTTGTCATCCCCATACACCAGTTCAAGTTTGTTATCAACCACGCGGGCACGCATCAGCGGTAAACGGGCATCTGGAAGCAGCACACTATAATAGGCCACCATACTGGCACGACTTTCAGTCGCCTTGGGAATGTTGGTCCAGTCCGGTGCAACCACCAGACGTGGATGTAAGCCCATCTTGCGGGCTTTATCACGCATAAGTCCTAATGCCTTTTCTCTAGGACTCACACGCAGACCAAAAATAGACCCCAGTACGAAAACGATGATGACAACTGCCACCCAGATTCCGGTATTTTCCATAGTTCAACCTTTATGTTCTTATATTAGATTTGCATAAGCCCGCTATAAAAGGCAAGCACCGCTGGATAAATTTAATTTCCCAGCAGCTGCGGACTATAAATAATTTCCCGTTTATTTAACTGTATTAGCTGATGTTTGATGAGTAAATCGAGTGATTCTCGTACCTCTTCCTTAGGCACGCATCGCTCTAGTAACGCCTCGAAACTGGCAATAAATTTAGGCCGACGTTCTGCAAAAACATTGAGATAAGGCATCAGGCGCAGACGTAAATGACTTAATTTTCTTTCAGTCACTTCATCTTGAGTTTCGACGGTTTCGACGGTTTCGACGGTTTCGACGGTTTCGACGGTTTCGACGGTTTCGACGGTTTCGACGGTTTCGACGGTTTCGACGGTTTCGACGGTTTCGACGGTTTCGACGGTAGCTAAATGCTGTTTATAAAATTTTTCAATTGCTGCAGTCTGATATTGAAGCTTACCAGACTGATTTTTAATAATTTTTATTCTAATTAATTCATCTACTAAAAGCTGAGCATATTTTTCTTCCACTTTTAAATTGGCTTTAAGCGAGTTGATTAAAGTTTCTACTTTTGCAGGCTTAGAAAAGTTACTTCTCACTAAATTGGAGCAGTATTGAAAAATCAGTTTTTGAATGTCTATTTCTGCTTTTATTTGCTGAGCAATATTTGGATTGACTAATGGTTTAGCTGAAATAACTTTAGCCTGAAATTTCGCAATTTTAAGTAAGTCCGCCACATATTCCATAGAAAAGTCATTCGACATAATCTCGAAGCAAACTTCAGAGCTTTTATATTGGGTAGAAAGCTGTCCAGCAATAAAACATAGGCCAAAATCAGCAGCGTCTTTACCTATTTTAGGCATCTTCAGGACTTTTAGTTTTCCTGCACTGATTGCAGGTGCAAGCCTGACGACACCATCCAGACTAAACCCCATGGGCGTTTTGGCATAGACCAGATAAACATATTGATATTGGGCAAGATATTGAAGGAGCTCTGTTTCAGTTTTAGGTAAGTTTTCAATATCCAATAAAAGTATTTTTTTCATATGCCCTCATGAGATTATTCTAATTTAGAAACATCTCATGACTATATAACACTTCGTGACCATTCCAATAAATATATCCTTTTTCAATCAACTCTTTAAGTAAAAGACGGACATCGGATTTTGGAAATAACTGCTCGAGCAAATCACGTAATTCATAAATATCTTTAGGCTTATTTCCCTGTAATTCGCGCAGCTTGCGTGCAACTTCGAGCTGTACCGGATCAATTTTATTAAAGTTTTTGAACAGGCCTTGCTGGGCAGACTGGATTAGAGATTGAGCAGGTTCAACAACAGGCTCTTCAGGATTAAGCTTCGAGACCACCTGATTCAAAGCTGGTTTTTCAATGGGTACATGTTCATTGAGATCCAGCTGCACCCACTGTTTCAGCACTTTTTTACGGAAACTGATTTGCTCGTCATAACGTTTGACTATTTTCAGATTAATCAGCATGCCAACTACATGCTGGGCTTTGCCTGGTAAAACTTGCAGAATATTGGTGACAGAATTTTTTAAGGTTTCGAGCGTGGTCGGTTTACCACTCATCTTGCCGAGCGCATCACAATATTTTTTCACCAGCTGCAAAGCCGGTTTAGCTTTAATGGCTTCAATACTTGGCAACTGGATTTTGGGTTTATCTTGAGTCTCTGTTGATGCATCCTCTGGCAACACCTGAATCAGGCTGCAATCAATATCTGAAGCCTGTAGCATCTGCATTAGCATTTCACTGCTATCCATCGCAGAGATCAGCTCGACCTGAGTATCTGCTTCCAGCAAAGCCATCAACTGGCCCACAATCACGGCATATTCATATTCCTTATGCTCTGCTTCCGGGACATCCAGAATGATAATTTGTCCACTGCTGATCCAGCTCGCCAACTCAGTCAGTTCTTCTAGAGCAAACTCGAATTTTCCGGCACAGTTAAACAAATACAAGGTCGGATAATGTTCAACAATGTCACGTAACAGTTTGGCTGTAGGAAAGTTATTTTCGAGATCAAGAAGGACAACTTTTTGGCGCATAAGGCAAGATTAAAAACTGAGCTAGAAAAATACTATTAGAGTAGGAAGTGTGTGAAAGGTCAAATAGTTTCCTCCTTCCATGACGATATTTAGATTTTAAAGATCATCTTGGACGAAGTAAAAGTGGCGACTTGGTTTAGGTTTATCGAGCTTCACCTACTTAAAAGAAAACCCTCACGACTGGAGGGCTTTCTTTTTGTTTTCTTTTTAAAAATTATTTGTAAATTAATAATGCGGTGGACGGTTGGTGACCGGATCAAAAGCATCAATCCCTTCGGACAAATCTGCAGACTCAACACGTTGATATAACAACTGCATTTGTTTTTTTAAATCGGCAATTTCCAGATTCTGGCGAGTGACCTGCTGATTCAGCTGTTCAACTAAATCATCTAAAAATGCAATTCGCACTTGCAAATCTTCAATGGGTGCGGAAAATGACGCCTGATCATTTAGATTTTGTTGTTTAGTCATTTTAAGTCCTCATTTGGGATTTCAGGAAACATTAACATTATGGCCTATATTACTTTAAGGGATGTCCAACTGGCATTTGGCGGACCTGCCTTGCTCGACGGCGCCAACTTTAATTTGGAACGCGGTGAACGAGTATGTTTGATTGGCCGTAATGGTGAGGGTAAGTCTACCTTACTTAAACTGATTGAAGGAAGTTTACTCCCGGATAGTGGTGAAGTTTCGTTACAAAATGGCATCACCATTTCCATGCTGGCCCAAGACGTGCCAATGGATTCCGGCAAGGTTGCAGATATTGTTGCCGACGGCGCTGGTGAAGCTTCAGAAGTGTTGCGTGCTTACCATGAAGCCAGTGAAGCTTGCGTGCTCGGTGATATGGAAGCCTGTGACCGCATGGGACATTTGCAGCATCAGATGGATCAGCTGGATGGCTGGGCTTTAGAAACTAAGGTTAATTCAATCCTAAGTAAAATGGGACTGGATCCTGAAGCGGATCTGGCCGATTTATCTGGCGGTCGTAAACGCCGTGTCCTGTTGGCACGTGCCCTGCTCACCCAACCTGATGTGCTGTTACTCGACGAACCGACCAACCATCTGGATGTCGAAAGTATCGAGTGGCTGGAAAAATTCCTGCTCGAGCAGAACAACCTGACCTTACTGTTTATTTCGCATGACCGTGCCTTTGTGGACAGTATTGCGACCCGTATTGTCGAGCTGGACCGTGGTATTTTGCGTAGCTATGAAGGCAACTATTCACGTTACCTCGACCTGAAAGCTCAGCAGCTGGAAGCAGAAGAAAAACAGAATGCCCTGTTCGAGAAAAAACTGGCTGAAGAAGAAGCCTGGATTCGTCAAGGTATTAAAGCGCGCCGTACCCGTAACGAAGGTCGTGTCCGTGCTCTGAAAGAATTGCGTGAAGAGTCTAAAGCACGCCGCTTCCAGCAAGGCAAAGTCAACATGTCGACTCAGGAAGCACAGCGTTCAGGTAAAGTGGTGTTCGAGATTGAACATCTGAGCGTGAAGTTTAGTGACAATGCACCGATCATCAATGACTTCTCGGCGCTGGTAATGCGTGGTGACCGTATTGGTCTGGTGGGTGATAATGGTGTCGGTAAAACTACACTAATCAAAGCCATTCTGGGAGAAATCGAGCATGGCGGTACAGTCAAAACCGGTACCCAGTTGGAAATTGCGTATTTTGACCAGCTACGTAATGTGCTGGATCTGGAAAAATCAGTTAAAGATAACGTTTCGGAAGGTTCAGATCATGTCGATGTGAATGGCCAACGTCGTCATATCTATAGCTATTTACAAGACTTCCTGTTCTCCCCAGAACGTGCCCGTACGCCAGTTAAAGCCCTTTCAGGTGGTGAACGCAACCGTATTCTGCTCGCCAAACTATTACTGAAACCATCCAACCTGATCGTGATGGACGAACCGACCAACGATCTGGATATGGTGACGCTAGAACTGCTGGAAGAAATGCTGGCGGAATACAAAGGCACCCTGCTACTGATCTCGCATGACCGTGCTTTTATGGACAATGTCGTCACATCAACCTGGGTCTTTGATGGCAAAGGCAATATTGATGAATATGTCGGTGGCTATCAGGATTATCTGGAACAACGTCCAGATCAAACTGTGGTTGACCAGAAAATGGCAGTCAAAAAAGCTCAGGCCAAAGCCGAAGCAGCGGTTACACCTGCAGCATCGGCTCCGAAGAAAAAACTCAGCTATAAAGATCAGCGTGAACTGGAAATGTTACCGGCTGAAATTGAAGCACTGGAAAAAGAACAAGCTGAACTTTCCGATAAACTGGCGGATGGCTCGTGGTTTGTCACAGATGCAGCAGCAGCGACCAAGGCTTCTGAACGTTTAGGCGAAATTGATGAGATTTTGCTAGAAAAAATGGAACGTTGGGACGAACTGGAAAATATGACCAAAGGCTAATCTTTAAATCGCCTAGTCACTAAGCATCTGTATTCGTACAGGTGCTTTTTTATTTTACAGTTTTTTATTTCAAAAAGCTCTTCTGCTACACTGCTGACATCTTTGATTTTAAATATTGAATTTATGAGTCGAACGCCAGAATACCAACCCGGTGAATTTCAATGGTCATTCCTGTTACCGCAATACTGGGGTATCTGGGTGGGTATTGTATTTCTGATGATTCTGGCCATCTTACCTTGGGCGATTCAGCATCGTCTGGCAGATCTACTCGGCCAGATGGCATTTAAATATTTGAAATCTCGCCGTGAAACCACGCTTCGCAATCTGGAAGTCTGTTTCCCGGAATGGTCAGCTCAAGAAGTTCAGGACAATGCCCGTATGGTCTTTATTGACCAGATGCTCGGTGTATTTGAAACCTTGAATGCCTGGTACTGTCCAAAATGGTTTAAAGGCCGGGTACAAATTGAAGGGTTGGAACATATCCAGCAGGCTCAGGCAGAAGGTAAAGGGGCTTTATTGCTCGGTACCCACTCGACTTTGCTGGATGCTGGTGGTTATTTATGTGCACAGTATTTTGAGCCGGATGTGGTGTATCGACCACAAAATAATCCCTTGCTCGATATGCTGATTTACCGCTGCCGTGCCACCATTTATGCCAACCAGATTGACCATGATGATATGCGCGGTCTGGTGCGTAACCTGAAAAATGGCCATGCTATCTGGTACAGTCCGGATCAGGATTTTGGTTTAAAACAAGGCGTAATGGCGCCCTTTTTTGGGGTACCTGCGGCCACAGTAACTGCACATCGTCGCTTATTGAAAATGACCAAAGCCGCTGCAATTCCACTCTATTTTTATCGAACTGGTGATATTAAAGATCCATGCTACTGTGTGTTGATCGAGCCTGCGGTAGAGAACCTGCCAAGTGCGGATGAAGTCGATGATGCAACCCGGGTAAATCTGATTATTGAACGCCAGTTGCGCATTGCACCGACGCAATATATGTGGTTCCACCGTCGCTTTAAGACCCGTCCTGAAGGCTATGATAAAATCTATTAAAAACTAGAAAAAATATGGACGGTATTATTGGCAAGACAACTCAATGATCGGTTCCCTGATAAATCCACATTGCTTGTGTATGCCCTGCACGCTCAAAACCTAGAGCTTTATAAAATTCAGTGGCATGCTGATCAGCTACCAGAATTTTCTGATGAAATCCTGAATAACGTTGCAGCATTTCTTGCATGATCAGACGACCAATGCCCTGTCGCTGCACCTCTGGGTGAACCAATAAATGCGGGAAATACACCACCAGATAACCGTCTGAAATCGCATTTCCCAAGCCGAACAGCCGACCGTTGATACGTGCCGTCACCAGACTATGAGAATGCTGCAAAGCCTGTAAAAGTAATTGAGGTTTTTCTGCAGCTGACCATTGATTGACAAGATAGAGCTGTAGCACTTCGGATTCATTGACTGAATCATGATCAGAAATCATAACTTCCATTCAGGTAATATCCATTTTTTAATTTAAATTTTATTTTAATAATCAAATAATTATAATAAAAAAATAAGCTGAAAATAATTTAACCCGGGTTCTACATCCTGTAAAACCCGGGTTAATGAGGTTGTGCTTTCATATGTTATAATTGCTTCTTCGTTGTTGTGATTTCCCTTTCAGCATCATTTCCATGATGTTTTCATTCAGCTTCGTCTTCCTTATGAGAATATCCTTTCTCGACTCCCTGTGCTGATGAGCTTAGAATACGTGGATTCCTCTGTACTGCCCATTCGCAAGAAGCGGAAACTGCTGTAAGCAATATCGTACACTTTTCAGCTAAAACTATAAGAATTTCCCCTCATTCTTATAAGCCATCGCAATCTTATCAGTGACTTTTTTTCTCTTCTTTCTCTGCCTTTTCAATTCCTTCCTGAATCGCTTCTTTGGCTTCCTGATCATCCTGATCCGTTTCTTCCAGCGCTTCCTGATGATGCTCAAATACCCGCCCAGTTTGTAAAACCAGATAAACCGGAAAATGATCTGACCCGACGTGTTTTAAACGCTCCATATGCACCAGAGCGAAATCGGTGCTGTGAAACACATGGTCAAGCGACCAGCGTAATAAAGGATAATCGGCATGGAAGGTATTTACATAGCGTCGACCGACACGTGGATCCAGCAAACCGCTGATACGCTGGAATAAACGTGTCGTGCGTGACCAGGCCACATCATTCAAATCTCCCATCACAATGCAGCTTTCATCCAGATCCTTAATCTGATCCCCTACAATCAGCAGTTCTGCATCACGTAAGGTTGAATCTTTGGCTTCAGTTGGACTTGGCGGTTTCGGATGCAGACAATAAAGCTGTACCGGCTGTCCGGAACGTAACATGACCTTGGTATGAATCGAGGGAATTTCATCACTCAGAATAAATTTAACCTCGGTTTCACTCAGCTCAAGTTTGCTGTACAGATGCATGCCATACAGATTATCCAAAGGTACGGGCACCCGATAGGGATAATCTGGCTCAATGACAGCCAATGCATCCTGCCATGCCTGATCGGTTTCCAACGTTAAGACCAAGTCTGGCTGATGGGTCTGGATCTGTTCAATCAGTAAATGATATTTAGTATTGGTGGTCAGAACATTTGAAACAATCAGGGAAATCTGACGATCCGGATCCAGCTGATCCTGCTTGACCTGCTTGACCTGTTTTTTCCAAACAAAGGTATAAGGCAAGACCATTTTCAGCTGATACGCCAAAGCAGCGATCAGGCCGACAAAAAGCAGCTGATTGAAGGCCGTCCATGGGTGATCGACCAGGAGAAAAAGAACAAAGGCAATGAAGCCCAAAACCAGAATCTGTAAACGTGGAAAATCTGCACCACGAATCCACCATTCATCTCGGGGAATCAGCGACCAGAAACTTAACCAGATGACCACGATTGCCATGATCTGGATAAACCCTACCATAAGATACACTCTTTACTAAGTTATTATTTTTTCTAAAAGAAAAATTGCTTTATCAATTTTGTATGTATCATAAAGCAGATATTTCGCTCAAGAATATTGATGTTTTGATTGTGTAGCTCTTGCAGTCACGTCCCTTTTTGATACACTCGAATCCCTTTTGATTTTTTAACGCACCGAGGCAAAGTGACATGAAAGTAGGTCTGGTCGGTTGGCGCGGGATGGTGGGTTCCGTCCTTATGCAACGTATGGTTGAAGAGAATGATTTTGCTCATTTTGAGCCATTCTATTTTTCTACCAGTAATGCGGGTGGTGAAGCTCCGGCATTTGGTGGTAAGACTGCCCCAGCACTTATGGATGCAACAGACATTAACAGTCTGAAGCAAATGGATGTCATTATTACCTGTCAAGGTGGCGATTACACCACTGAAGTTTTCCCAAAAATCAAAGCTGAAGGCTGGAATGGCTACTGGATTGATGCAGCATCTACCCTGCGTATGGATGATGAAGCAATCATCGTACTTGATCCGGTGAACATGCATGTGATCAAAGACGGTCTGGTCAAAGGCACCAAAACTTTCGTGGGCGGTAACTGTACTGTTTCCCTGATGTTGATGGGCTTAGGTGGTCTATTCCAGAACAATCTGGTGGAATGGGCAACTTCAATGACTTATCAGGCAGCTTCTGGTGCTGGCGCGCAAAACATGCGTGAGCTGATTACTGGTATGGGTTATTTATATAACAATACCAAAGACTTGCTGGATGATCCACGTTCTCCAATTCTGGACATTGATTCTAAAATTGCTGAATTGCAACGTGGTGAAGGCTTCCCGTCTGCAAACTTCGGTGTACCTTTAGCAGGTTCTCTGATTCCATACATCGACAAGCAGCTGGAAAGCGGCCAGTCTAAAGAAGAATGGAAAGGTCAGGCTGAAACCAACAAGATTCTAGGTAACCAGCAGATCGTACCGATTGATGGCCATTGTGTACGTATCGGCGCAATGCGTTGTCACTCTCAGGCATTAACCCTGAAACTTCGCAAAGACGTTCCACTGGATGAGATCGAAGATATCATTGCAAATGCAAATGACTGGTCTAAAGTTGTGCCAAACACTCGTGAAGCCTCAATGACTGATCTGACTCCTGTTGCAGTGACTGGCACATTAACTGTACCTGTTGGTCGTCTGCGTAAACTGAACATGGGTAAAGAATACCTAGGTGCATTCACAGTAGGTGACCAGTTACTTTGGGGTGCTGCAGAACCTTTACGTCGTATGCTGCGCATCTTGATTGACTATAAAAACTCTTAAGTTTCCGTCAGGAAATAAAGCATGAAGCCGATCTTTATTGATCGGCTTTTTTGTGTAACTATTGCGTAAGTATTTTACAAAAAACAAACATCCCGTTAATCTATAATTTTCGCTATGCGATAATGACTGAGCTCACAGATGACTGTATATAACAAATTAAAGCTTGCCATTTTAGCCATTGTTGCTTCACAAAATATCTATGCGATTAATGTAGATTCGGTACAAATCCAGTCTGCACCTGGGGAATTGCTTTATGCGGAAATGAATTTCCGTCAATCAGATATTAACTTGCCCATTGAGGTAAGTTTAGCCTCGCCAGAAGACCTGATTTCTATGGGCGCATCGCATCAGCCACCGGGTCATTTGAATTTTTTCACCCGTCGCAACAGTAATGGAACTGGGGTTATTACTATTACCTCCTCGCGCCCGGTTACTGATCGTGAATTAAATATCATTGTTAAAATCAAGGAAGGCAATGCAGCACGCCTACAGCATATCCGTACTGCATTAAGACCTAAAACTGATTTGTTACAGGCCAGCCTGAAACAGACTGAACAGCCCCTCGCGCCTGTCGTAGTCGTGAGTGAAAAAGATATTGCCCTGAACTTACCGGTGAGTACGCGTTATACCAATGCACAATCCAAACCAACCACCCCGTTTGTGGCAGAAAAACCGTTAGCCTTACAAAACACAGCACCTCCTGCATTATCAGCCAGCTCTATCCCTAAAACAGCGTTAGCTGCTGTGACCCATGAGCCGACATCGAGTATTGCAGCTCAAGTCACAAGCCCAACAAAACTTAATACTGAAACTGCGGTAGCAGCGACAAGTCATAGTTCACAGCAAGCTGGCAATGTAAACACTGCGCCAGTGAATACTTCATCCAAAGCAGCTCACGCGACTGCGGCTCAAGCAGATGCAACGTCAAACTTACAGGCTGCAGCTACAAAAATTCAGGCTGAAACAAAACCAGCTGAAATTACAATAGATCCAACAAATAAAAATGCAGCCTCAGCGCAAGTTTCTGCACCGACAAGCACTGAAAACCAGATGGTGTCCAGTGATCCACTTGTCAAAAAATATGCAGAACAACAGGCTCGCAAGCAGGCGGCATCCAGCACTGCACAGGACAAACCAAATTTAGCGACTAAAACTCAGGCACAGCCGGCAGCCATCAAACAAAGCACCTCAACCCAGATCAAGCCGACGTATGTGGTACAGTCAAATGAGTCGCTTTGGGGCATTGCTTCCAGGATTGCCAATGAACAGCAGCGTCCAGTAAGTGAGGTCATGCAGCAGATCAAGCGTGAGAATGAACATGCTTTTATTGGGGGTGATGCTAACCGCTTGCGTAAAGGCGCAGCACTTAATTTAGCGACCGTTCATACTGCGAAAACTCCGATACAGGCCTCAGCAATTAAGTCTGCTCAAGCACCCTCTAAACCTGCTGCAAAAACCAAATATCGCCTGAATGAGGCTGAAATGAGCCTGGTTGCCGAGAATCAGCGTGATTCCGGCCAGGTTTCTGCCAACTCAAACACAAAAGAAAATCGAACTTCGAAAGAGTTGTCATTAAAAGTTATGACAGCCCGTGAAAAAACCGTTAAATTACAGAGAAACGTAACTGAACTAGAATTGGCACTCAATCAGAAGGATCACAGAATTCAATTATTAAATGCTCGTCTTGCCCAGCTGCAACAACAGCTTAAAGCACAACAGGCAGATAAAAAGCCAATTAATTAAAAAGTTACACATGACGATTTATTGGGATAGGCGAACTTAAGGACTCTATCCCCAAGGGGTAAAACATGCTGATTTATGTGATTCCATTAGTGATATTGATCATCGTATTAATTGTCATAAAAAAACGACAAGATGCTCAAGAATCAGATAAAGCAAAAACTAAAACTGTAAAAGTGAAAAAACCTGGCGCTGCGTCAAAATCCACTTCACAAAGAACCAAAGTGGTCGAGCCAGCCGGAGTCGTTAAAAAATCAGCAACGCCTCTATCAGCAGAGACACGCAAGAAAATTGAAGGTCTGATTCAGGAACGTAATTTCTTTGCAGCTGAAGCGCAAATCAATCAGGCACTGAATCGCGATAATTCTCAACATGAGTTGTATTTACTGCTACTCGACATTCATATCCTGCAAAAAGATGAATTTGCGATTTCACAGCTGATTAACCATGTCCGTTCTCTAGGACTGGAAGATATTCTGACTCAGGCTGAGGTCAAAAAGCGTGAGTTCGAAAACTCTTCGGTAGCTGTTCAGGATACTATTGATTTCCCAAGTGCTCAGCCACAAACCCCTCCTGTACAGGAAAGCAAACCTTCTACAGATGCCTTTGCAGACCTGGTTGCCGCTCCCGCTTCAAACGAACAGGCATTTGATGCCTTACAACAGGAACTGCAACCGAGCAAACCAGCTGCTGTAGCGGAACCAGTACCTGATATCCAACCCTTAGAGTTCAACTTTGAACCGAAGATTCCAGCGGCTGAGCCAGTAAAAACGGAAGAAGTTCCGCCTGTATCAGATAATTCAGTTGAATTTGATCTTCAGATGAATACTGCTGAAACCCAGACTGCTCCAACAGCAGCAACTGAGTCAGCACCGGTTCTGGATTTTAAGCTTGAGCTTGAACCATCTATATCCTTAAAAACAGAATCAGCGCCTGCAACAACAGAAGAAATCCAGCCTTTAGATTTCTCTTTCTCTTTAGACACTCCAATACCTGCAGCAGAAAAAACAGCCGAACCTGCGACTGAGTTTGACCTGTCTAGCCTCGATATTGCAACGCCTGCAACTGAAACGCCTGCTGCGACTGAAACATCTGGACTAGATTTTAAACTTGATAATGTCGAAGCTGTAAAAGAGGCTCCTGTTTCTACAGGGGTGAATTTTGAGATTCCGACAGCGCCTGTGACTTCAACAACCGATCAACATGATCCATTGGTGCAGTCCTTCCCGGAACTGATGGAAGTTAATGAAGCGGACCTTAACCTGGAGCTGGCACAGCAATATATCCAGTTAGGCGCTTATGCAGCTGCCCGTGAAGTCATAGCTGAACGTGAAGCTGAATATACAGCAGCACAACGTCAGCAAGCCGATCAGTTGCTGAATCAAATCGCATCTTAATCAATTTCCCTTTACACTAAAGCAGTCACATTTGGCTGCTTTTTTTATGATGAAAGATATTGCACTGATTTATATGGGCGGCACCTTTGGCTGTGTCGGTGATCCGCTCGCCCCTATGTCTGCCGATTTATTTATTCCAAAACTGGAACAGCTACTTACAGATCAACCGTTCATTCAGTATTACTGCGCTCCTGTGATTAAGGACAGTAGTGCCTGTACTGCTACAGACTGGTTAGAACTGGTGCAATTTATCCAAAATCTGCAATCTGAACAGCAGATACAACATTTTGTGATTATTCACGGGACAGATACCCTGAGCTATGCCAGCGCAGTATTGGCACATTTTATGGGGAATTCGGCTCATATTGTGCTGACTGGCAGCCAGTATCCCCTCCTGAATGCTGAAGGCGATGCGCAACGCGAATTTAGCGATGCCATGGACAATCTGAGCTTTGCGCTCGCTTCAGTAACTCAGTGTAATGCAGGTGTTTATCTGGCTTTTCATCAGCAACTGATTCATGCTCAAACTGCCTTAAAGCAACATACCACTGAGCTGAATGCCTTTACTGGTCTGGATGCGCATATCGCTATTCAGGCCAACCAGCAAAGTCATCAGGTTACAGCAGACGATATTGCCAAAGCTCTGGATTTTAACTGTATGAGCTTGATGATGCAGCCGATCGATTTAGTTCAACAGTTCAATAATCTGAAAAATATTTTGGCCTATCCTCCGCATTTTCTATTCCTGCAAGGCTTTGGAACCGGCAATCTGGCCGTCAATCCAGAGATCGTAGATTTTATCAATCAGCTCTATGCCAAAGGCTGTATCTCGGTCTTAACTACTCAAGTGCCTTTCGGTGCCACCGATCAGCGTTATGCCATTGCTGAATGGGTGCATGATTGCAAAATTCTACTCAATGAAAGTTATGGCCATGCTGATCTTTATGCAAAAGCCCTAAAAATGTATTTACAATATGACACGGTAGAACAATGGCATGCCCATTGGTACGATTAGTCAGGTTTCGAGGTCATTATGCAGCGTTTTGCGGTGGGAATTGAGTTTTGTGGAACGAATTATCGAGGTTGGCAGACTCAACAACCGGGCGTAATCAGTGTTCAGGAAACCATCGAGAAGGTTCTCAGTAAAATTGCCGATGAACCGATTATTCTGCATGGTGCAGGCCGAACCGATGCCGGCGTGCATGCGACCAATATGGTCGCACATTTTGATACCCATGCCTTGCGTTCTGAACGAGGCTGGTTAATGGGCTCAAATAGCCAGTTACCTAAGGATATCTCAATCCAATGGATCAAGGAGATGGATGATGGCTTCCATGCACGCTTTAAAGCACAGGCACGCCGTTATCGTTATATTGTCTATAACTATCCGGTACGCCCTGCCTTGCTGCATAAACAGGTCACTCATATTTACTATCCACTTGATGTCAAAAAGATGATTGAAGCGGCTGCAAAGTTTGAAGGCACACATAACTTTGAGAGTTTCCGTGCAGCAGCCTGCCAGTCCAATCAGCCGGTACGTCACGTCCGTCACTGCCGCCTGATCCAGCATGGGCCTTATCTGATTCTAGATATTCAGGCGGATGGCTTCCTGCATCATATGGTACGCAATATCATGGGCTGTTTGCTGGAAATCGGCCAAGGCATGTATGGGGTTGACCATATTGACCATATTTTTGCAGCAGAAGATCGTAAAGCAGCCGGTGTTACCGCACCACCGGACGGTCTGTATTTTATCCAGGCTGAATATCCAGAGTATTTTGACCTACCCAAAGTACCTTTGGGTCCATACTGGTTAAATATGCCGGAATAAGCTAATTATTTTTAATTTTTAAATCCCTCCTAACCTCCCTTTGAAAAAGGGAGGAACTCCTCTCCTTTATTAAAGGAGGGGTTGGGGGAGGATTTTAGATTTTAAAGATTAACGTTGTTTCCGCTTTCGATATTCAACCGGTGTTTCATTGGTCCAGCGTTTAAACGCACGGTAAAAAGTACTTGGCTCCGAGAATCCAGTCAGATAAACAATCCGCTCCACACTTTCATTGGTACTCGCCAATAGACGTTTAGCCAGACGACAGCGATAATCAGACAGAATCTGCTGGAAACTGGTATTAGCCTCACTGAGCTGGGTACGTAAACGGCGTGGAGTAATATTCAGTTGAGCGGCTACAGTTTCTAGCGTTGTTTCACCACTTTCTAAAGTAGAGCCAATAGCCCGACGCACTTCCCCGACTAAATCGTAACGAGCCAGTTCCTGTAATTTTTCAATTGCCAGCTGTTCATGTAGCTGCAACAGTTCCGGCTCTGCCTGCCAAAGCGGGAAATCCAGAATACTGGGATCAAAATACAAACGGGTTTCTTTCTGGCCCAGACTTACCGGACATTCATAAACCCGGAAATATTCTTCATCTGCCGCGCCTTTGGAAAAATTGAAATCGATATAGATCGGTTCAAAACGGCCTTCAGTAATAAATTTAAAGAAACGCAACACACCTGACATCGCACATTCGGTAAAGTGACGATTGACCAGACTTTCAGCAAAAGGCTGTTCACCATTGGTCAGATAGCAGCGATCATCTTCGACCACCAGCTTGGCATGAAAGGCATCACTGATCAGACGCTGATAAGCCAGTGCACGTTTCAAGCCTTCACCAAAATTCTCTGATGAAATAAACAGATGCTCGATCACCTGTCCGCGATAGAGCGGCAAATGTTCACCCAGATGCAATCCGATATCCGGGTCCTTACTGACCTCTTCTGCGGCAACCCAGAAGGCATACTGAGCACTAAGCGGAGTACGGTCATTGGTCTCCACCTGATTTAAAGCGACTCCTGCTTTTGTCAGAAGTTCTTCTGTTGGCAAACCTGCACGACGAATCGCCTGATAGCCTAAACGCAATACGACTGATGCATCCGTTAGCTGACTCACTCAAAAACCTTCCTTGTATGTACTTCATTTATACTTAAAAAGATTGAAATTAGATTAACTGTGATTGACCAAACTGACAACAGATACCACACGCTTTTTAGTTAAAAAGTTTAAACTCACACTTCGCTTATTTTACTGACAGATGATCAGTCTAACGCCCGTTACACCTTGTGTTTTGCGAAAAAATTGACTATAATTTGCGCCTTTCCAATTTATTCATTCAGGTAGGCTATGGCCAATAAAGAGGAACTCATCGAGTTCGAAGGCGTTGTCACCGAGACGCTTCCTAATACTATGTTCCGTGTACGTTTAGAAAACGGTCACGAAGTAATTGCCCATATTTCTGGTAAAATGCGTAAACACTATATTCGTATTTTGACTGGCGATAGCGTGAAGGTCGAAATGACTCCTTATGATTTGACTAAGGGTCGTATCACATACCGTGCGCGCTAAGTTTTAGCGGAAGCAAAAGCCACTTATCCAGTGGCTTTTTTATTGCCTTTTCTTTTATATCAACTCCCCTGCACATTCCCTATACTGCATTCGAAGATAATAATTTCTATTTTTCCTCTAATAAAAACAGTGAATCATTCATGCAAAAAATCTTGCTTTCTCTGATCCTAGGAATCAGCCTGACTGCCTGCGCCACTACCAATTCGACAAAATTACGACAAATAGATCAGCAGTTATAGCAATATATCGGCCAATCTGCAGAGTCGATTCGCAAGGATCTGGATTTAACTGCACTCGGTTTTAAGACCTCAAAAGCACCTGTACAAACGGAAAAATGTCTGAGTTATACCGTACTTCGCACCATTGAACTTCCGCTGGGAACACCGGCCATTCAGCAAAGTGTCAGTATAGATGCCCCTGTACGACTCGCAACTGCACCCGGCCCGGGTTATCAGGTTGAAATGCCCTGTCAGATTCATTTTCAGCTAGAACAAGGGATTGCTCAATCCGTGCAATATAGCGGACGTGCCTGTTAAGACTTATTTTTGCGTTTTATTCATTTTAAAGTGGATATAAGAGCGTTCTAAGTTGTCTTGAATTTGACAGCTACAGCTAACTGCCTGATTGATCCTGTCTTGCCTAATAATAAATTACAACAGTTCCTCTCACACTTTGCTACTACACTGTTTTTAAGCGTTCCTTGAGTAGGAGTGATGTGATGTTGTTAAGCAAAGGTACTTCTCTGGTATTGGGCTTGAGCATCCTGTTGCTCGGTCTGTCAGGGTGTGCACAAACACCTACGATCAGCCAGACTGACCGTGAAACTTATTTACAGCAATTTATTGGGCAGAGTAGCCAGTATATTGATCGCAATTTAGATCTGAAACGTTTGGGTTATCAGCAAATCAGTGAACCTGAGCTCAGCTCCCAACAGCTCAGCTATGTCGTGGAACGTCCTGTGACCGTTCCCTTACCGATTGCCCAGTTTCCGGCAGCAGGTACTGGCACAGTTCCGGTTCCAGTCACTGTGAGTCCTGCATCAGGTTATGATGTGAATTTGCAATGCAAGATTACCTTTTTGCTCAAAGACAATATTGCAACTTCTGTCAGCCTTTCGGGTCGAACCTGTTAATCAAAATCAGTCGTAAAAAACGCAGCTCAAGGCTGCGTTTTTTACGTGGAACTAATGTGTAACTTAGTTCAATGCAGTTACCACTGCCTGACCCATTTCCACAGTACCCACTTTAGTCATGCCTTCAGACATGATGTCAGCAGTACGCAGACCTTGGTCTAAAACATTACCTACCGCATCTTCAATCGCTTTAGCTGCAGCTTCTTCACGGAAGGTATAACGCAGCATCATGGCTACCGACAGAATGGTTGCCAATGGGTTTGCCAGGTTTTGACCTGCGATATCTGGTGCAGAACCATGGCAAGGTTCATACATACCCTTACCATTTTCATCCAATGATGCTGATGGCAACATACCGATTGAACCAGTCAGCATTGCAGCTTCATCAGACAGGATGTCACCGAACAGGTTAGACGTTACGATCACGTCAAACTGTTTAGGCGCACGTACTAATTGCATCGCAGCATTGTCTACATACATATGAGACAGGTTAATATTTGGATATTGCTCTTCTTTCATTGCAGTCACGGTCTGTTTCCAAAGCTCAGTCACTTCAAGCACATTGGCTTTATCAACTGAACATACTTTACCGCCACGCAGACCAGCAAGTTCGAACGCAACTTTGGCAATACGCTTGATTTCAGACTCTGCATAAACGTCAGTGTTGAAACCTTGTTTTTCGCCATTTTCCAGTTCACGGATCCCGCGTGGTTGACCGAAGTAAATACCACCAGTCAATTCACGTACGATCAGGATATCCAGACCAGAGACAATTTCCGGTTTCAGGCTAGAAGCATCAGCCAATTGCGGATAAAGAATCGCTGGACGCAAGTTTGCGAACAGATTCAATTCACTACGTAATTTTAACAGGCCACGTTCTGGACGGATTGAACGCTCAATCGTATCCCATTTTGGACCGCCTACAGCACCGAGCAGAATCGCGTCTGCTTTTTTCGCCTGTTCAGACGTTACGTCTGGGTAAGGTGAACCATGTGCATCAATCGCAGCACCGCCTAAAAGACCTTGTTCCCATGTTAAACCCAGATTGAATTTTTCATTAACTCGTGTAAGCACCTGTTCTGCGGCTTTTACAATCTCAGGGCCAATACCGTCACCAGCTAAAATCAAAATTTGTTTAGACATGAGCTTTTCCATTTATAAGGTCAGGCATCCACCTGACTAAGTTAAATTTTTTTTTCTACAAACTCTGCAATGCCATTGATGACATTATAAGGTTTGCAAAAACGACGAATCACTTTCTGCTCTTGCAACAGGTCCACACACAATGGATCAGGTGCAGAGGCATTTAATAAACTGGTGCTACGTGCATTTCGGTCACGGAACATTTTCAGGGTATAGCGTTTATTCGCATTAAACTGCTGGAACAGATGTAAGGTTTCGGCCTTATCCTTGCTAATCGGATAGAAACGCACCACCAGTTCATGCTGCCCTTCCGGCACAGATAAATAAATTGGATTATCCTGTTTCAGGTTTTTGGCCTGCAAACGAACCAGACGCTGATCCAGCGCTTCTGGGCTGATTCGCTTGGTGGCCTCATCCACAATCATGGTCCGATTTAAACGTTCAAACTGACAATCCGGTGTGCCTGCACAATAAATCAAGGCATTGGATTTGCTTTCTGCATCTTCTTTGGCGTGTTTAAGTTTGAAGGTATCAATGCTCTGACACGCGGTCATCAGCACTGATACTGCACTTAGAGCAAGCCACTGTTTCCAATACGTTGCCATGATGTCTGTATTAACCTATCAAAAAAAATTAATAATCTTCTGATATTAGCAAGGCCTTCGCAGTCATGCCATGACAATTTTTGCTGTTTTATGAATGAATTTCAGCAAATACCCATGGGCGTGATTGTTTGGTTTTTTCTTCATAGGCCCGAATATCATCTGCCGCCTGCAAAGTTAAGCCAATATCATCCAAACCATTTAACAAACAATGCTTACGGAATGGGTCCACTTCAAACTTGAAACTTTCGCCATTTGGTGTACGAACTTCCTGCGCTTCCAGATCAATCGTTAGCTGATAACCTTCAGCTGCTGCACATTCTTTAAATAACTGATCAACCGTTTCTTCCGGCAAGATCACCGGCAACATGCCATTTTTAAAACAGTTATTAAAGAAAATATCAGCAAAGCTTGGTGCAATCACAGTACGGAAACCGTATTCATTCAATGCCCACGGCGCATGCTCACGGCTTGAACCGCAACCAAAGTTAGCACGAGAAATTAAGATGGATGCACCTTGATAACGTGGCTGGTTTAACACGAAGTCCGGGTTAATCGGACGAACCGAGTTATCCTGACCCGGATAACCTTCATCCAAATAACGCAATTCATCAAACAGGTTTTCACCGAAACCAGTACGTTTGATCGATTTCAAAAACTGTTTTGGAATAATTAAATCTGTATCGACATTGGCACGGTCTAAGGGTGCAACAATACCTTGTTCAACGGTATAAGCTTTCATATTTCTGCTCCTGCGTACCAATTAAAATGAACGGACATCAACAAAGTGACCGGCAATCGCCGCCGCCGCCGCCATGGCTGGGCTCACCAAGTGGGTACGACCACCATTACCTTGACGACCTTCAAAGTTACGGTTTGAAGTTGAGGCGCAATGTTCGCCTGGCTGCAATTTGTCAGCATTCATTGCCAAGCACATTGAACAACCTGGTTCACGCCATTCAAAACCAGCTTCGATAAAGACTTTGTCCAAACCTTCAGATTCTGCCTGCTGTTTCACTAAACCCGAACCCGGAACGACCATGGCCTGCTTAATGCTAGAAGCCACTTTACGGCCTTTGATTACTTCAGCCGCAGCACGAATATCTTCGATACGTGAGTTGGTGCAAGAACCGATGAATACACGGTCTAACTGAATATCTGCTAAAGGCTGACCTGCAGTTAAGCCCATATATTGATAAGCACGGTTCCAGTCATTGCGCTGTACATCATCTTTGGCCTGTTCCAAAGTTGGAACCGCTTGAGACACCGGAATCACCATCTCAGGAGAAGTCCCCCAAGACACTTGCGGTTCAATTTCTTCACCTTGTAACACTACAACTGTATCGAAGTGAGCACCTTCGTCGGAGTGCAAGGTCTTCCAGTACGCAACCGCCTGATCCCATTGCTCGCCTTTCGGTGCATATGGACGGTCTTTAACATACTCAATGGTTTTTTCATCGACTGCGACCATACCGACACGTGCACCCGCTTCGATTGCCATGTTACACACGGTCATACGGCCTTCAATCGACATGTCACGGAACACCTGACCACCAAATTCAATCGCGTGACCTGTACCGCCTGCAGTTCCGATTTTACCGATAATGGCTAAAACCACATCTTTCGGTGTTACGCCTTGACCCAATTTACCGTCAACGCGTACCAACATATTTTTCATTTTCTTCTGAACCAGGCATTGGGTTGCCAATACATGTTCAACTTCTGATGTTCCAATCCCGTGTGCCAAGCAGCCAAATGCACCATGTGTTGCAGTATGTGAGTCACCACATACAACGGTCATACCTGGCAAGGTTAAGCCTTGCTCAGGACCAACAACGTGCGCGATGCCTTGACGAATATCGTTAATATCAAATTCAACAATATCGAACGTCTTACAGTTATCATCCAGGGTTTGTACCTGGATACGTGAAGTATCATCTTCAATCCCAGCCACGCCCTGCTCACGCTCTTTTTTAGAGGTCGGTACGTTATGGTCAGGTGTCGCAATATTGGCACTTAAACGCCATGGCTTACGGCCAGCAAGTTGTAAGCCTTCAAAGGCTTGTGGCGAAGTCACTTCATGCAATAAATGACGGTCGATATAAAGTAGAGCTGAACCATCATCTCGTTGTTTTACTAAATGGTCATCCCATAACTTATCGTATAATGTTTTTGCTGTTTGGGTCTCGCCTGCCATGTCGATGTGCTCCACTGGACTGGGTAAATTCTTTCGCTAATTTTGATTATATCGCTGCATTCACATAAATCTAATTTATCATTTTTATTAGTTAAAAAACTTTTTGGAATCTTTTAAAACTTAAATTAAATCATGGTTTAGCTCTCTTTTTATAAATCTAATTTTCCGATCGTTTTATTAAAAATATTCGTTTTTACAAATTAAATGAGAATTATTATTATTTCCTCATCGGCACAGATCATTTGTTTTGAGGAAGATCCACATGGCACATATTCAACGTTTCGTAGACAACAATCAGCGCATGTTCAAAAAGACATTTAGCTATTACATCATGCACATCACTGTCGCGATGTTAGTGGGCTATTTTGTCACAGGCAGTTTAACCATGGCGATTGCCTTGAGTTTATTAGAACCGACTGTACAGGCAGTTGCTTTCTTCTTCCACGAGAAAATCTGGGAAGCAAAAAGCCAGCAACAGGATGAGGAAATCACCGCATAATTTTTTGTCGATCTTCCTCTTTGAGCCACCTACCCTCGGTGGCTTTTTTTATGACATAAAATAAAACATTTAAAAATGTGTATTAATTCAACATTAAACCAATAGTTCTATATTTTTACTTTGATTTATTCTTAAATTATTACAATAATAAACTTAAGCATAAAAAAACTTTATAGGTGATCAAGATGAATCTCGCAGCTTTTGAAGCCTTTGTAAAAGTCATGGAAACAGGTTCGATTTCTTTGGCTGCAGATCAGCTTTTTATTACCCAACCGGCTGTGACCAAACGTATTCACAGTCTGGAAGAATATTTTGGGGTGAAATTATTTGAATCTGCGGGCCGTGGTGTTCAGGCCACTCATGCGGCACATTCCCTGCTGCCTAAGGTAAAAAACTGGCTGAACGAATTGGGTGATATTCACTACACCCTGAGTCATGAACAAGGTCAGGTCCAAGGCAAACTGAAAATTGGCACCAGCCATCATATTGGCCTGCATCATTTACCGAGCCATCTGCGTGAATATGTACAGCAATATCCAAATGTGACGCTAGATGTACATTTTGTAGATTCTGAACAGGCGCATGAACAGGTCATTGCTGGTGATCTGGAACTGGCTTTCCTGACCTTGCCACCGCATGGTGATGAACGCCTAAAATATGTCACTATCTGGAATGATCCTCTGGTTTTTGTGGTCGCACCATTCCATCCACTGGCTCAGCAAAAAAACCTGTCTCTTGAAGATCTGGTGAATTACCCAAGCCTGCTGCCTTCTGCGCAGACCTATACTACGCAGATTACGATGGCCGAGTTTGAAAAGCAGGGCATCAAGCCGAAAACGACCATGAGCAATAACCCGCTTGAATCCATCCGGATGCTGGTTTCGATTGGTTTAGGCTGGTCAGTCTTGCCCAAAACCCTGGTCAACCATGACCTGCAAGAACTGGATCTGAATCTGGAAATGAACCGTCAGCTCGGTATGGTCTGGCATCCGGGTCGTACTCAATCGAAGGCGGCTGAAGCATTGGTTCAACTGATGCAAGGCCCGTCAATTTAAAATTAATTTTCACATTTCTCTGCTGCATCGATATCGATGCAGCATTTTGTTACCTAAATACATCGCATCAGTTGCTTCCTTTCAAGTACTTTTAAAAGTATCAAATTCATTTTCCTGAAGATGAAAAATTAAAACGTATTCAAGGAAGCACAGAATGCAGATCAAATCTTCTGATTCCAAAACTTTATTATCTTCTTCTCATGACCTGCTCGAAGAAATGGGTTTATGGAAACCGCTTAAACCAACGCTACACCCGACTCCCAACCTTGATTTTGAAGATGAACCGACAGCGCGTGCCGTATTACGTGATTATTTTCTAAATACCTTTGACACCTATGAGCAACTGTTTGACTGTCTGAAAAATGAAGAAGCCTTTTATGACAAACCGATTGCCTTACGTCATCCACTGATCTTTTATTTTGGTCATACTGCCACTTTTTTTATCAATAAGCTGTTGCTGGCTCAACTGATCCCGGAACGTTTAAATCCGCATCTGGAAAGTATCTTCGCGATTGGTGTAGATGAAATGAGCTGGGATGATCTGGATGAACAGAACTATCACTGGCCTAGCATTCAGGCGGTACGTGATTACCGGCATCAGGTGCGTGCCCTGGTCTTGAAAGTGATAGAACATGCGCCGCTACAACTTCCATTGAACTGGCACAATCCCTGGTGGACCATCATCATGGGCATTGAGCATGAACGGATTCATCTGGAAACCTCTTCAGTTTTAATTCGCCAGCATCAGTTACGTTATGTACAGAATCATCCGCAGTGGCGTGCCAATGTCATTACCGGTATTGCGCCTGAAAATAGTCTGGTAAAGGTACCGGCAGGTCAGGTCAATTTACATAAAAATTTCGAACATGCTTTTTATGGCTGGGACAATGAATACGGCCACCATCATGCCGAAATTGCAGAATTCGAAGCCTCTAAATATCTGGTGTCCAATCAGGAGTTTTTAGCCTTTGTTGAAGCAGAAGGTTATCAGACAGCTGACTACTGGACTGAAGAGGGCCAGCAATGGTTAGCATTTTCTCAAGCCACACATCCTACCTTCTGGGTCAAAACGGAACTGGGTTGGTCCTTAAGACTGATGCTGGAAGAAGTTCCAATGCCTTGGGACTGGCCAGTCGAAGTGAATTATCATGAAGCCAAAGCTTTCTGTAACTGGAAATCAACACAGACCGGAGAATCCATTCGTCTGCCCACTGAGGATGAATGGTATCGATTGTATGCAGTTTCAGGACTGGATCCAAAATTACCAAGTCCTGAGCAAGCCAATATTGAATTAAAATATGGCCCTAACTCTTTTCCGGTGGATCATTTTCAGCATGGCGATTTTTATGATGTTCAGGGCAATGTCTGGCAATGGACCGAGACCCCGATTTATCCTTTCGAAGGCTTTCAAGTCCATCCTTTCTATGATGATTTTAGTACCCCGACCTTCGATGGCCAACATCATCTGATTAAAGGCGGTTCCTGGATTTCAGCTGGCAATGAAGCCCTGCACAGTTCACGCTATGCGTTCCGGCGACATTTTTTCCAGCATGCCGGTTTTCGCTATGTTGCCGCGGAAGAGACATCACCGCAGTTTCACTCTCAATATGAAAGCGATCAGCTGATTTCCCAATATCTGGAATTCCAGTATGGGGCGGAATATTTTGCTGTTCCAAACTTTGCCCAAAGCCTCATTCAACTGGCCCGTCCTTATTTTCAAAACATTCCATGCTATAAAGCGCTGGATATCGGGTGTGCAACCGGGCGCGCCAGCTTTGAACTGGCTCAGGATTTTGATCAGGTCACAGGTCTGGATTTTTCAGCCCGTTTTATTCAGCAAGGTGTGGTGCTGGCCCAAGGCGAAACCCTGCGCTATAGCATTCCTGTTGAGGGCGAACTGGTGGAATATAAATCCTGCTCACTGGCAGAACTTGAACTTGAACAGGTTGCCAATAAGGTCGAGTTTTATCAGGCCGATGCCTGCAATATGAAACCGCAATTCAAAGATTATGATTTCATTCTGGCAGCCAACCTGATTGATCGTCTGCATCATCCTAAAGCTTTTCTAAGTGAAATTCATAATCGCCTGAATATGGGCGGCATCCTGATGCTGGCCTCGCCTTATACCTGGCTGGAAGAACATACAGCACGCAGTGAATGGATCGGCGGATTTAAGCAGGCGGGAGAAAACCTGAGTACCTTAGAGGGCATCAAAGCTTTACTCAGCCCACATTTTGAAATGCTGGACGAACCTGTGGATGTGCCTTTTGTGATCCGAGAAACAGCGCGTAAATATCAACATACCCTGTCCCAAATAACTTTATGGAAAAGGGTACGATAATTCCAAAATAAAAAAGCCAATCAGTTGATTGGCTTTTTGTTCACTACTCAATTCCGCTAGTGGCATCCTCATGCAGAGATTCATTGAGCTGATCCACCACAATGGCCCATTCTCCATCTGAAGCAATTTTTTCAGCCAGGAACTGGCGCTGTGCATCTGACCAATACGGCGCCTCCATCAGGTTTACATCTTTGGGTAATTGATGCTCATGAATAAATTGGGCAATCCCTTCTGCACTCGAATCCAGACCTAACTGTGCAAATAGATGAGTCATACGTGGTCTAACTTGGGTCATTTTCATTACCTCAGCGCTTGCTATCGTTATTGTCGACTTGCTTTATTTATTCTGAGCATAGCATGTTTATTCAGCAACGGGCATGTCAAAAAGTACCCTATTCTGCTTATAAAAAAGCACAACCGAAGTTGTGCCTGATTAAATCAAAAGAATTGCTTAAATCGACCAGTCCTGAATTTCCCAGCCCTGTTCTTTGGCCAATGCTTCCAGACGATCATCCGGATTTACGGCAATGGCATGATCGGCATATTCCAGCAGAAAACGGTCATTGATTGAATCTGAATAGGCCCAAGACTCGGTCACGTCACGACCTGCCAGCCATTGTTCCAGACGGGTCAGTTTACCTTGTTGATAGCAGGCAATATTGGTCACCTTACCGGTATATTTACCATCAACGACTTCAGCATTGGTGGCAATAATTTCAGTAATCCCAAACTCACGGAAAATCGGTGCAGTAATAAAGTCCGAAGTTGCAGTAATGCCTACAATTTCATGCCCTGCATCTTTATGGCGCTGAATCGCTTTAAAACCTTCCAGACGCATCTGGGGGCGAATGACTTTTTGCATGAACAGTTGATGTAATTCGGTCAGATAATCATGGTCATGTTGGGTCAAAAACTGGAACACAAATTCATTATAGGCATAGGGATCCAGTTGACCCTTTTTATAGTCCTCATAGAACTTGTCATTCATGGCGCGGTGATGAACGGGATCCACCAGGCCTTCATTGACCAGGAATTCCCCCCAGGAATGATCCGAATCGGTGTTTAACAGGGTGTGATCGAGATCAAATAGCGCCAATTTCATGAAAATACTCGTAAAAACTGAAATTTAAGAAAAAAATTGTAAATCTATCTCCGCTAGTCGATAGAAATTCGTTAAGATCATAGCAATTTTAACATTTTTAAACTTTGCTTTTTTTCGAGTTGGATAAAGAAATAATATTCCCCGAAAGCAAAGGCATAAATTAAACAATTTTAGGTAGCCAAATGATCGACTCAGAAGGTTTCCGACCGAATGTCGGGATCATTTTGGCAAACGATGCTGGACAGGTTTTATGGGCAAAACGCATTGGTCATAATGCATGGCAATTTCCACAAGGAGGTATCCAATATGGAGAAACCCCTGAGCAGGCACTTTATCGTGAGCTGAGAGAAGAAGTTGGCTTACTGCCTGAACACGTCCAGATTATCGCGCAGACCAAAGGATGGTTGCGTTATCGTTTGCCGTATCGATACATTCGCACGGATTCAGATCCGGTATGTATCGGTCAAAAACAGAAGTGGTTTTTACTCAAACTGACGGCGCCCGTACAGAACATTCAACTTGATCTGTCCGATCCGCCCGAATTTGATCAATGGCAATGGGTCAGTTACTGGTATCCATTAGGCCAAGTGGTGAATTTTAAACGCGATGTTTATCGCAAGGCCATGATTGAACTCTGTCAGCAATTACCACAACAAAAACCTTAAAAAAATCGCGTGCATGTGCAGATTTTTTGCTCGGCTATTGTTATAAATAAACTAAATTACCGGACTTCTAAAAAAATACGGAGCAGCTCCCATGTCGAATATGCAACTGGATACCCTGAGACGCATTGTCCAAGAGATTAATGCGTCTGCCAGTTTGCATGAATCACTCGATATTATGGTCAATCAGGTGGCCGAGGCCATGCATGTGGATGTCTGCTCCATTTATCTGCTCGATGAACGCAACCAGCGCTATCTGTTGATGGCATCTAAAGGCCTGAAGCCTGAAGCTGTCGGTCATGTGTCTCTACATACCGGTGAAGGTCTGGTTGGTCTGGTGGGTCAGCGTGAGGAAATCGTTAACCTCGACAATGCCCCTAAGCATGATCGTTTCCTGTATTTACCGGAAACGGGCGAAGAAATTTATAATTCCTTTCTGGGCGTTCCGGTCATGTACCGCCGTAAGGTCATGGGCGTACTGGTGGTCCAAAATAAAGAATCCCAGGATTTTAGTGAAGCGGCTGAATCGTTCCTGGTTACGCTATGTGCCCAGCTTTCGGGCGTAATCGCTCACGCCCATGCAGTCGGCAATATTGATGTATTCCGCAAGCCAAATAATTTACCGGCATATAAAACCTTCCAGGGCGTATCGGGTTCTGGCGGTATTGCACTCGGCCGTGCCATTGTGCTTTATCCACCTGCAGATCTGGGCGCTGTTCCGGATCGTGAAGCGGATGATATTAGCGAAGAACTGGCTTTGCTGGATAATGCCTTAAATTCGGTACGTGAAGAAATTCAGTTCCTGGATGACAAGATGCAGGATGCGCTGATGGCCGAAGAACGTGCTTTGTTCAGTGTGTTCCTGCGTATGCTGGATGAAAATGCGCTACCATCGGAGATTAAAGCACTGATTCGTGATGGCCACTGGGCGCAAGGTGCGGTTCGGATCGTAATTGATAACCATGTGGCGCAGTTTGCCCAGATGGAAGATGATTACCTGCGTGAACGTGTCGCTGATCTGAAAGATCTGGGTCGCCGTATTCTGGCCAAGTTGCAGGAAGCCGATGAAAGCCATCGCGAACTGACCGATGAAAGCATCCTGATTGGTGAAGAAATTTCAACGGCTGCACTGGTAGAATTGCCTGTCGATAAGATTGCAGCGATTGTCACCACTGAAGGTGCCATGAATTCACATATGGTGATTGTGGCACGCGCACTCGGTATTCCGACTGTCGTGGGTGTGACTGAACTGCCAATCAATACCCTGGATGACGTCGAGATGATTGTCGATGCGCATCAGGGCCGTATCTTTATCAATCCACCACGTCGTCTGCGTACCCGCTATAAAGAAATTCAGAAAGAAGAAGAACAGATTGCCAAAGATCTACGTCAATACGAGACCAAAGATGCAATTACGCCAGATGGTACCGCTGTACGTCTGTTTGTAAATACCGGCCTGATGATTGATGTGGTTCGTGGTGTACAGCGTGGTGCCAAAGGTGTTGGCCTATACCGTTCGGAAATCCCGTTCATGCTACGTGACCGCTTCCCGGGCGAAGAGGAACAGCGAGCCATTTACCGGCAGCAACTGAGTCACTTTGCCAATAAACCGGTAGTCATGCGAACGCTGGATATTGGTGCAGATAAAGACCTGCCATATTTCTCGATTGAGGAAGAAAATTCAGCATTGGGCTGGCGCGGAATTCGTTTCACGCTGGATCATCCTGAAATCTTTTCTTCACAGATTCGCGCCATGCTAAAAGCCAGTATTGGCCTGAACAATCTGCATATCCTGTTGCCGATGGTGACCAGTGTCAGTGAAGTTGAAGAAGCACTGTATCTGTTAGAGCGTGATCATTATGCCGTTCAGGAAGAAGAGCAGGTCAAAATTACCAAACCGCAAATCGGAATTATGGTCGAAGTACCAAGCGTACTGCATCAGATTGATGAATTTTCTGAACTGGTCGATTTCTTCTCGGTCGGTTCTAACGATTTGACCCAATATTTACTTGCTGTAGACCGGAATAATCCACGTGTGGCCAATGTCTATTCACACTTACATCCAGCGATCCTGCGTGCCCTGACCCGTCTGGTAGAGGATTGTCACCGTAATAACAAACCGATCAGTATCTGTGGTGAAATGGCCGGTGATCCTCTATCGGCCGTACTATTAATGGCCATGGGATTCAATACCCTGTCCATGAGTTCTAGCAATATTTTGAGAGTCCGAAAAACGATTTGTCATGTACCGATGCCTGATGCACAGGAATTACTCAAACATGTACTAAAACTGGACAATCCACTCATGGTAAAAAGCTGGATGGAGCATTATTTTAGAACACATGGTTTAGGAGATATGGTGAAATCCACCACCCGTATGGTCAGCGCTTAAGGAGGAACTTTTCCAGGTTCCTCTGCATCTGTCGAGGTACTTATGGAATTTGTGCTTATCCTGCTTATGCTGGCTGCAGCGTTTTATTTTATTATTGTTGCACCGGCCTTACGTTCGCAAAAATCCAGATATACATCTTCTCGTGGTCGTAATAACACAAGTACCAGTCATCAGTATATCCGTGAAACTGAACGTCCTAAAGCCTGTCCCTTATGGGGAATTGAAATTTCTCGTACCCAGCAACGGCGTTTAGGCAAGAATGATCCATCGGTCATTGCGGCAAAACTGTATCGGCAACAGCTAGGAAAATTTGCCAGTTTTCAGCAAACCCGGCCTATGGCTGATGCTGATCCAAATAGATCTTCGAGTTCTGCGACCCTGCCCCGTTTTTTTCAAAATATGTTTCCCGAAGAAGCTTCTTCAACCACCCGGCGGACTTCACCGCATTCTTCGAAAAGAAATTCATCTTTTCACTATACCCTCCAGAATCCCTTAAAGTCAGCTCCTGTCCAAAGCAGATCCACTTCTTCCTGGCCGCCCTAAGCCGCCCATAAAAAAGGGCGATCATCTTGTTGATATCGCCCTTGTTTGTGCTTGGTATAACCACGTTTTGCATTTTTCTTCCGGTCTACAAAAACCTGGCTTTTATTGACTTCATGCATATGTTTGGCCACGAAGTTTGGCATGACTGCCTCTACAGCTTTTTTCTTTGCCATCTTGCTCTCTGTTTAATTTGGACTAAGGAAATGATCCGCTCGGGATGTGAAATGATTATAAGGGCGACTGGCCAATTTTCAAGCAGATCAGGACTTAAATATTTTCCAGAAAATAGATAATTTGGTAGATATTCTTGCTGTAAAAATCAGAAAATTGTGAGCAAGAGAATGCTGATTTAACTACCTGTTTAATCCTTGAATTTTAATCCTTAAATCTTTCTATTTAAAAAATATTTATAAAATTAATAACTTAATAAATATTTAATAAAACCTAATGAAATCTAAAAGAGATATTGAAGCATTTTTCTGACTTAGAGAAGACATCTTAAATTCTGATTTTCTTACTTAATCATTTTAAACTGAGTGAAAAATTTGCATATTTTAACATTGTCACATTTCTAGAAATATCTTATGTTCAAATTAGATTATTTATTTTCAATGACTTAATTTTTATTCATTTAGGCAGTATTTTCTGAAGTTACAGAAAAACCAAACTTATTGCCAAAACACCCAATTCAACAACTCACTTAATTAAAAATCTGTTGGAAATAAAGCCCCTAATGTTATTCCTGCGCTTATAGATGATTTTTTTGAATGCTGGAATAACGAATAAAATTCTCAACGCTTGGAGAGAAATATGAGCCAAGATATGAAAAAGTGCCCTGTCACCCATCTGACTACTGAAGCTGGCGCACCTGTAGTCGACAACCAGAACAGTATGACGGCAGGTAGCCGTGGCCCATTGCTGGCCCAAGATTTATGGCTGAATGAAAAACTGGCTAACTTTGTTCGTGAAGTGATTCCTGAGCGCCGTATGCACGCAAAAGGTTCAGGTGCATTTGGTACCTTTACCGTAACCAATGACATTACTGAATATACCCGTGCAAAAATTTTCTCGGAAGTCGGTAAAAAAACCGAACTCTTTGCCCGTTTTTCGACCGTCGCCGGTGAACGCGGTGCAGCTGATGCAGAACGTGACATTCGTGGTTTTGCCCTGAAATTCTATACCGAAGAAGGGAACTGGGACCTAGTCGGTAACAATACACCGGTATTCTTCCTGCGTGATCCACGTAAATTTCCTGACTTAAACAAAGCAGTAAAACGTGATCCGAAAACCAATAAACGTAGCGCCACCAATAACTGGGATTTCTGGACTTTATTGCCGGAAGCACTACATCAAGTTACCATCGTAATGTCCGATCGTGGGATTCCGGCTGGTTACCGTCATATGCACGGTTTCGGTAGCCATACCTACAGTTTTATTAATGCCCAAAATGAACGCTTCTGGGTAAAATTCCATATGCGTACCCAGCAAGGCATCAAAAACCTGACTGATGCTGAGGCAGCAGAGCTAATTGCTAAAGACCGTGAAAGCAGTCAAACCGACCTGTTTGATGCAATCGAACGTGGCGATTATCCGAAATGGAAAATGTACGTTCAGATCATGCCTGAAACAGATGCCGAGAAAGTGCCTTATCACCCGTTTGACCTGACCAAAGTCTGGCCGAAAGGCGATTATCCACTAATTGAAGTAGGTGAATTCGAACTCAACCGTAATCCGGAAAACTATTTCCAGGACGTAGAACAAGCCGCTTTTGCGCCAAGCAATCTGGTACCAGGTATCAGCTATTCACCGGATCGCATGCTACAGGCACGTTTGGTCAATTATGCTGATGCAGCGCGTTACCGTGTAGGTGTGAATCATGCCCAGATTCCGGTCAATGCCGCACGTTGCCCGGTACATTCAAATCACCGTGATGGTTTGGGCCGTATGGATGGCAACTATGGTTCATTGCCGCATTATGAGCCGAACAGTTTCAGCCAGTGGCAGGAACAGCCAGAATTCAGAGAGCCCCCCCTCAAAATCACGGGTGATGCAGATTTCTGGGATTATCACAAAGATGATAATGACTACTTCAGCCAGCCACGTGCCCTGTTCAACCTGATGAATGATGAGCAGAAACAGGCTCTATTTAATAATACCGCAGCCGCAATGGGTGATGCGCTTGATTTCATCAAGTACCGTCATATCCGTAACTGTTATGCCTGTGATCCCGCCTATGGTGAAGGTATTGCTCAAGCTCTTGGGATGAGCGTAGCTGATGCCCAGATGGCTCGAGCAACTGATCCAGCTAAAGGCCTACCAAGCTTTCTCTAAGTTTTTTAGCTTGAACTGAGCGAATAAAAAACCACCCGAGGGTGGTTTTTTTATTGGTGTTAAATTAAAGCATTAGGAATATGAATTGCAGTTCATTTCAGGTCATGTGTTTGACGGTCACGGATTTCAAAAAGGTTCTTCTACCGGTACCCAGATCTTTTTCATATCCATCAGATTCACGAAGAAATCATTGCTCAACATACCCACCCGATCAGTCAGTATGCCATGCTTGTTTCCACCACGATTGGCACCTGTACCCTTCAGCATAGGATTTAATCCTATACAAATGAGAGCTACTCTATATGCTAGCTAACGACTCAATCGTTATACAGGAGTGATCTTAAGCCCTTAGACAATAATCCGTTTGCCTTCACGAATACAGTAAAACGGGTTAATCAGCTTGGATGAATGCTGGATAATATGCTGCAGTTCATTTTCAGGCTGGTCACGTGCTTCATCAGTGAGCTGGAAGGTCCGATAATGAATTGCCATTGAACAACGTGCCATTAAGTCCTGATGGGCATGGAAAGCATCTTCCGGATTCATGTGAATATTGCGCATCAGTTCACGTGGTTCATAGGCACCGATCGGCAACAGCGCAATTCGTGGTGGCCCAAGGCGTTTACGAATTTCCTTGAAATGCGGCGCATAGCCGCTATCCCCAGCAAAATAGCAATGATCCTTGCCATTCAATAAGGAAAAACCGCCCCATAATGCGCAGTTCTGGTCACGCATTCCACGTCCTGAAGCGTGCTGTGCTGGCGAATAGACAATCTGGATATCTTCAAAAAATGCATTTTCCCACCAGTCCATTTCAATGACATTATAGTCTTTAGGCAGGTACCAGCCATTACCAAGGCCGGTATAGATCGGCATTTGATAGGTCTGATGCAGCCAGGCCAAGGTCGCCAGATCCATATGATCATAATGGTTATGGCTGAGCAATACGGCATCAATATGCGGCAGCTCATCCAGGGCAATGCCAGCAGGAATGACGCGCTGTGGCCCTCGGGATGCAGAAGGACTGGCATATTCACACCAGACCGGATCAGTCAGAAAATTATACGGCCCGATCTGGATCAGAGCGGTAGCATGCCCAATAAACCAGATTTGCCAGTCATCTAAAGTGGCTTCCGGCCGATTTTGTGGTAAAGCACGCGGACGTGAAAAAAACTCGGCACGTTCCTGTTCCAGATTTACTTCCCAAGTTCTGGATTTTCTGGTGAATAACCATTTATACAAGTCAAAGCGACTCTGCTCGAGCGAATGATGCTCCAGATTCTTAAACCGCTCACCATCAAAATGATCGGAATGTAGATAATCAAATACTGGCTTGGACCAGAGATGTTTCCAACTGGACTCAGTCTCAAGCTGAAATTTTTTAGTCTTGAAAAGATCTTGCATAAATATCCACTATTTATTATTTGTTATATGCAAGACAGCATCCACCTGGAATTTTCAAACGGAGCATCTCTTTAAATCGCATACAAACTTATATACTTCGGTATTTCAGCATAGTATGAAATACGTGCCTAAGATTCATTTATGTTTTTGTTATTTTTAGCAAAACATCGAGCCCATGGAAAGACTAAAACCGATGAAAAGCTTCTAAAAAAATGAATACTCGAGATCAAGTTTGTGTCCATTCTTCTTTCTAAAAAGACAGGAGAATGATCGATATTCATCCGATAATTCTCACTCCATACCTGACTGTACATGATTTCATGACCTAAATTTTTATCCCGTATTCATGTAATCACGCTTGATGCCCTCCTGACTATCCGACGAAAGTTATCTGCTGAAATCTTCACTTCCTCAAATACGACCTTGGGTCCGTTCCAGCCATACCGCTTTGGTTTGAGGTTTCACAAACAGAGTAATAATTTCAGGGTGTAGCTGTTTGATCTGCGCTTCAATCCGGTTGACGCAAGCTTCGATTTCATCAGAAGTAAGATCATCTTTAAATTCCAGACTTAAGGAGGCAATCACCTGATGCGCGCCCATCTGCTCGGTGAGTACACCATTGGCGCTATAGACCGCAGCATCCTGCTGAGCAATGTTAAGTACATTTTCACGCAGTCTAGGATCTGCTGTTTCTCCCAGTAATAGGCCTTTGGTTTCACGTCCCAGTAACCAGGCTGATACCGCCAATACAACACCAATCAGAATAGAGGCGGCACCATCCAGCTCAGGAATATTCAGTTGATGAGCCAGGAAAATCCCGGTCAAGGCAATAAACAGACCGATCAATGCAGCTGTATCTTCAAATAACACGGTAAAGGTGGTCGGATCTTTGCTGCGTCTAAAGGCTTCAAAATAGCCCATTTTCCCTTTCATTTTTCGGAATGTTTTCAATGCGACAAACCATGAAAAACCTTCACATAGAATGGCAATACCGAGCACCACGTAGTTGATCATCGGATCCTGCATTTCTTCAGGATGAATAATGTGCTGGATGCCCTGATAGATCGACACAATGGCACCCAGTGCAAAGACCATCAAGGCCACGATAAAGGCCCAGAAGTACAGTTCACGTCCATAGCCGAAAGGATGCAAGGCATCAGGGCGCTGCTCAGCCTTTTTCATACCATACAGCAGCAGAATTTCATTCAGTGTATCAACAACCGAGTGAATCGCCTCACTCAGCATGGCAGAACTGTTGGTGATATAGGCTGCGACAAATTTCACCAGCGCGATTGCCAGATTACCAAACAGCGCTGCATATACCACAATTTTATTCGATTCAGACGACATTCAAATTTGTCCTAATTTTTTTCTCAAACAGATGGATCTATTTGATTTTTCATTTTATCTCTTTGCATCTTAATAAACTGCTGCGATAAATTGTTTATTGTTTTGTTGTTCTCATTTTTAATCGGAATCTTCATAGCTGTGATTGTCCATACTTCTGCCGATCGGCATCCTCAGCTCCTAGAACTGTGGGAGCAGTCCGTCCGGGCTTCGCATCACTTCCTGAATAACGAGCAGGTCCTGAAGATCCGTCAGCAGATTATTGATCATAATTATTTCACCCACGTGCAATTGTTCCATGTGGAACATCAGCAGCAGATTCTGGGTTTTATGGGCATTGCAGGCAACAAACTGGAAATGCTGTTTGTCTCTCCTGCGGCATTTAGAAAAGGCATAGGCAGCCAGTTATTACAACATGCGCTTGCTCTAGGTGTGACTGAAGTCGATGTGAATGAGCAGAATCCTGATGCGACTGCTTTCTATTTAAAACATGGTTTCGAGATGATCAGCCGTTCAGAAACCGATGCTGAAGGTAATCCCTACCCAATTCTGCATCTAAAACTGCAAAAATAAAAAAGGAAGCCAAAGCTTCCTTTTAGGTCTGAATTTAACTTGAACAATCTATTTTAAGATTTAGAAAAATACTGCTCGCGCCATTCTTTCCAGAAGTACATCACGATCCCGAACATCACCACGGCAATTCCGGCAAAGGCATGACTGCTGATCACTTCGTTATTCAGGGTTGCACCGAGAATCAGGGCAATGATTGGCGTCATTACATTACTGAGGGATACGGTGGATGCGGCTAAACGGCGAATCAGCCAGAAGTAACAGAGCATCGCCACAATCGAAGACAGGATCATGGTAAAACCAAAGCCGAATAGCGCCTGCATACTTGGCATTTGTGTTGGGAAAGATTGCCAGATAAATGGAATGATTAGTAATGATCCCAATGAGGAAACAATCAAAGAACCCGTTGCTTGTGACATTGGTTTTAACGGTGCATTGATCTGCTTCACCCAGAAAATCGAGCTGATATAAGACACCATGCTAATCAGCATTAGCACCACACCCCACGGATTCACTTTACTATCTGCTGACTCCGCAAAGACAAAACTTAAACCACCGACGGCAACTGCCATACCGAGCCATTGCAGCCAGATCAGACGGTTGGTTTTCAGGATGACATGCCCGATCAGACCTGCAACCAGTGGTGAGAAACCGAAAATTAAGGCCATTAAGCCAGAGGTCAAATAATTCGCAGCCAGGTAGATAAATAACTGCGCGCCGATCAAGTTCAGGCTACCTGCTACATAGCTCATCATGGAGGTTCGATCAAATGGCAATGGATTACGCATGGCAGCCAAGATCGCCAACGCCAGCAGAGAAGCGCCGAAATAACGGATGATCAGCACCCACATCGGGTGCACTTCCTGCACGCTCCAGACAATCGCCAGTGGCGTTGCTGCCCAGATCAGCACCAGCAAGGCATAAATACTTGCCGTCACCAGCATGGGAGATGAATTTGAATTCATAAAAGACTCAATTAAATTTTTTTAGAAAGAATTGAACTAACTTCTCGTTCAAATCCACAATCGACAATACTGATGGTGGCAGGGATGCCGCTCGAGCTTTTGGGATACAGGGAAGTAGCCTCAAATGCTCAAAAGATTTTTGTTACCTTGCGCCATATATGGCTCATCTTTTAAAAGTAAAAGCACCTACTCTATAACTTATATAAGTAGAATCAAAATTGGAGGTCATGATAACTGCTCATCACAATCAAGTCCCTACATCTTTCAATATTTTTTAATACTCATAAAAAAGCAGACCCAAGTTGCCCAAGGTCTGCCCTTTTGTAAACTTATCAATAAAACAAAGTTATTTCACAAGTTTACGAAGATCCTGGCTGAGATCTAAATATTTATCTGCTTCAAACGCTGCATTCTTGCTGATCAGCTTTTTCAGGTGACGCATTTCTTTTGCCGCATTTACCGTAATACCGCCGACAATAACGCCATCAGTCACACCAAACATCACGAATGATGATTCAGCGCGAAGCTCTGGATTGATTTCACCACGAACTTGCCATTCAGCAGCCGCCATGTCACCTACGAACTGATAATTGATGTCCAACTGATCTGTCCAGAACCATGCCGGGTTAGGTGTCGGATGCTCAACGCCCATCACATGACGTGCAAAGATCCCTGCTTGCAGGTTGGCATTTTCCCAAGTTTCGACACGACGGTGGTTACCGCAATTACGAAGTTGAGTTGCCACATCACCTGCTGCATAGATGTCTGCATTTGAAGTCTGGCAGTTTTCATTTACTTTAATCGCGAAATCAACATCCAGGCCAGCTTCTACAGCCAATTGTGCATTTGGCACGATACCAATACCATAAACTACAGCATCAGCGCGAAGTTCTTCACCACCCTCAAGGGTAATCACCACTTCTTCACCATCCAGTTTGCAATCTGCAATTTTGGTTTCCAGACGAACGTCGATCCCTGCCAAACGTTGTTGTTCAAGCAGGAATTCGCTCAGGATACGAGGTGAACAGCGGCCCATCACCATAGGACCCATTTCGATCACAGTTACCTGACACTCTTTGAAACGTGCTGAAGAAGCCAGTTCCAGACCGATCACGCCACCACCAATCAGGACAATACGACGGCCTGATTGCAATACTGGAACCAGTGCTTGTGAATCTTCTAGGTTACGTAGCGTATAAACATGTTTACCCAGCGCATCGAAGTTCGACAGACGACGAGCTGCGCCGCCTGTAGCAAGCAACAGTTTGTCATAAGCAACAACGTCACCATTTTGAAGTTCAACCGTTTTCGCTTCAGCGTTGATTTTTTTCACGCCATTGCCACGAATGGTTTCTACACCAAGTTCCGCCAGTTTTTCTTCTGACAGGATTTCAATCTTGGTCTCTTCAGGTTTTAGAATCACGTCTTTAGACAGTGGTGGACGCTCATAAGGAAGATGCGTTTCATCACCGATCAGAATGATTTTACCTTCGTATTTGTTGCCACGAAGTTCTAAAATCGCGCTTGCACCTGCCTGGCCAGCACCTACAATTACGATGGTTTCGATGTTGCTCATGTCTTTAACCTTTTAACTCTGCAGATACGATGCCGAAGCCCGCAATCCATTCACTGATTTCTTCATAACAGTGCGTTGTCATTTCGTACTCGCCCATTTCGCTTAAAGCAGCAAATGCCGCCATCCACGAACGGACTTCCTGACCACCACGGCCACCATCACGGCGGATTTCAGCTTCAGTCATGGCTTCTAGTGCAGCGAAGTCGGCATTCTTGAATTTTTCAAGCAATGCGATATCCCATTCAGCATTCAGAGGAACTGCAACAGAGGTATCGCCCGCTGCCAGTTTTTGTCCCACTGCAATAATTTTTGACTGACGCGCGTTACGTGCTTCAGGTGTCGGGTTACGACCTGCAATCAGGAACTCTTCCACTTCTGGTGGTACAGAACCCATTTGCGGAGTTGGTGGATCGTGTGACAGACCACCTGTACCTAGGACAAGTACACGCTCATTTTCAAGGTTCAGAGATTTGATGAACTGACCTACAGCACGGCCTAAAGCGATGGTACGCTTCGTGGTTGGCATTGGTGCTGCAGCGCCATTAATGAAAATTGGAATCGTTGGATAACGATCAAGTTTGCCGTCGCACAGGAAGTGCAATGGCTGAGTCACACCATGGTCAGCTTGCATACGGTAAGAATACGCAACGTCCACGCCCTCATCGAGTACACGCCGCACTAAGCCCAGTGCTTTGTCTTCAGGTACATCAATGTGTGCATTGTCTTTACCATAGTCCCAGTCACCTGCAGCAGTCGCGCGAATGCCCACACAGAAGCTCGGCATCAGGTCATAGAAGAAACCATTGAAATGGTCAGGACCAAAGGTAATGATCAGGGTTGGGTCGTAAGCTTTTACTTCAGCAGACAGTTTTTCAAACGCTTCACGAACAGCCTGTTCTTTGCGTTTTTCCTGCGGTGAAGCAAATTCCATTAAAGGACTGTGCGATGCACAAATAAGTTTAACGGCCATGAGAGACTCCTTAAAAGGAAGGCAGCCTTAGAACAGGCTGCCGAAAAGTCCATTTCAGACTAGATTTTTATTCGTCAAAGAAACCGGCACGTGGCTGACGTAGACCACGAATACCCAGACCGCATTCTGCATTGATCAGAACACCAGTCAAAGGACGGTTATTTTGACGAGATGCCAAGAGCACATATGAACCAGTCATATCTTCCGGCTCAGGTAAGAAATTCAGTGGCATGCCACGGGCGATTTTCTCAGGATCACGTGCATCGAGCAGGCCAAGATTTTCCTGACCCAAAGATGCAGCACCTTTGATATTCACATTCATACCTGATGGCGCAACGGCATTGACTCGGACTTTAGGTGCAAGTTCATAAGCCAGTTCTTTCATAATGCCTACACCGGCATGTTTTGATGCAGTGTAAACCGGACCGCCACCTGCAGAATACAATGCAGAATTTGACAGTGTGAAAATGATCGAACCTTCAGATTTCACGAGCTCATCAAGTGCAGCTTTGGCACCCAAGATCAGAGATTTGGTATTAATCCCCATAATCTCATCAAAGGCTTTTTCCAGCTGCTCACCTGAAGTATTGACGATATCGGCATAGTGATCCCAGATACCGGCATTACCCACGAAACAGTCGAGTTTACCGTAACGCTCTACAGTCGCTTTAACAGCGCGGACGTTGTCTTCATAGCTGGCCACATCACCTGCGATTGCCAGCACGCGATCACCAAAATGTGCATTCAGTGCATCGACTTTAGACTGTGAACGTTGAAGAACGGCCACTTGTGAACCCTCTTCCAGGAAACGTTCTACCAGTGCCCAACCGAGACCTGAACCACCACCAGTGATCAGTGCAACTTCGCCTTGTAGCCAACCCATGATTACTCTCCTGCCATCTCTACGTATAACGCACCATCTTCAAGTACAACTGGGAATGTTTGAATTGGGTCAGTTGCTGGTAAGCAAAGTGCCTGACCTGTTTTCAAACAGAAGCGAGCTGCGTGAAGTGGACATTCCACTGTACCGTCGTCTTCAAGGTAGCCTTCAGACATAGAAGCATTACCGTGTGAACAGCGGTCGTTCATTGCGAAGAATTCGCCACCGTTGTTGAATACTGCAAGCGCTTCGATACCGTTTACGCCGCAATCCACTTTTAACGCTTCGCCTTCGTCTAATTCGTCAACTTGGCAAACAAAAATCTTATTCATTAGAAGAACACACTCAGGTTATGTGAGTTATAGGTAACTTGGTCAAGCGTGATCTTACGGTTGAAGATCTGGAAGCCCAGGCCGCCTTCAACTTTGCGGATCTTGTCATGACGTTTACCACAGTAAATCGTAACGTCTTTCTCTTTCTGGGTACGGTACAGTAGGTATGTCACGTATACATCGTATTCGCCTTCAACTTCAGTCGGCTCAACAATCACGTTGCTCACCATGTGAGTGGTACGTGATGGAGGCTCTTCAGCCCAAGCCATACCAGTTTCCAGACGTGCAACACGACGTTCCAGAAGATCTTTCGTATCGTTGAATACCCAGGTAGTAGGTGGTTCAACTGAACGACGACGGTCACGCGTTTGAGCGTTTGGTGTAGTACGTAGCGTGTAAGAAATATCTTCAGCTAGCGTGTCTAACCACTCGCGGAATTTCCAGTCATCAAGAAGCTTGGCTTCTTGATACAGGAACTGACTAATTTGGTGATGAAGTTCTAAACTGATTTGACTCATTTCATAAGCTCCTTCTCATATTCGTCAGCCGCAGCTTCAACGTCTTCCCATTTTTCATGAATCAATAAATCTGCCCAACGGCGGTACATACCACGTGCTGCAGTTTCAGAGAAAATATAGTTAGTGATACCCGGGATACCATCTTCACGTACTTTCTCGTTACCTTTACCCATTTCCATAATGAGTTTGTTTTGACGCGCTTTGTAACCACGTAAAACTTTTTGGATTTCGATCCAGTTTTCAGAGTCATCTTGCTCCAGGAAGCCTGCAGGACCGAAGGCACGAGTTGCAGAACGTTCAAATGCTGCTTGTACATCTTCTGGTGCGTCCGCATCACAGATACAGAATGCCCAAACTTCAGTTTTGTTTGGACCACGTGGGTGCCATACACGAAGAGTCGCAGTACCGTTCAACCAAGACAATGTAGGGAACATGGTGTTGTGACCCGCTAAACGAAGCGCACGAGTTTCACCTAGGCGTTCTTTCACTTCTTCGTAAGTTTCACGGAAGTAGTTCGCTACTTCACCGTCAACCCATACGTTTGCATCTGGTTTCTCTGTGAAGAAGAAGCCTGAACCGTGACCACGTGAACCGTATTGGATCGCGTCTTTCGCAGTTTCCCAAACTGGACGAGCAGTTTGTGCAGCACCTAATTTCTTAGAAGATTCGTCGTCTGGTTTCGCACCAAGCACCTGAATTGCAGATGCGTGAGAGAACAACGCGTGATATTGGTCAGATGCGAACTGTTCAGCTGCAAATTTCCAGTTACACTCGATTTCCCATTTGTGTACACCACCCACAATCACAGTACCGCCTTCACGACGATCTACAACGCCGTCCAGGTACCAAGCGATATCGCCCATGTATTCTTCTAGATCTGGAGTCGTTTCATCCCAGCATCCGAAAATCAGGCCTTTGTATGATTTAACACGGTTAACTTCTACCAGACCCCATTGCTCTTTACATGCACCATGTGGGTAAGCACGATCTTCAAGCGGGATGTCTTTTAGAGAACCATCAATACCGTATGACCAGCCGTGGTATGGGCAAGTGAACGCACGTGTATTACCACAGTCTGCGAAGCTTACGCGCATAGAACGGTGACGGCATTGGTTTAAGAATGCTTTGATTGAGCCATCTTTTTGGCGTGCCACGATGATTGGATCTTCACCCATGTAGGTATTGAAGAAATCGCCAGCCTTAGGAATTTGGCTTTCATGGCAAAGGAATAACCATGTACGACCGAAGACACGTTCAAGTTCTAATTCGTAAATGTCAGGATCTGTATAGATAGATGGCGTGATACGTCCATTTTGTGCATCGACTAAAGCGTCGATTTCGCGCACATCAATTTTTCCACTCATGAAAAGCTCTCCTGTGACCAGTTATGGCACAAAGTAATAGACTCAACTTTTCAACGATGATGGATTTTAGGGCGGTTTTGGGGAAATATTTTTTTTGTTTCAATTAATAGTTTTAAGCAATTATTCTAGGCGTGTATTTTTATATTAAAACACTAATCAATCCCTCCAAAGCATTTACTTTCTAAATGACAAAATAATCTTCACGACATAGTTGTTTATAGATTATACTCTTCTGAAATTATAGTAAGACATTTTTTGGATTACTCGACGGGCTGATGATATGGAATTACGACACCTCCGCTACTTCATTACTGTGGCTGAAGAACTCAACTTCAGTAAGGCAGCACTCAAACTTTACACGGCTCAGCCATCACTTAGTCAGCAAATCAAAGATTTGGAAGAAGATGTCGGTGTCAAACTGCTACACCGTACCAAGCGTAAAGTCGAACTGACCGAAGAAGGTGCTGTATTCCTAGAACAGGCCCGCCTGACGCTGGCACAAGCCGATAAGGCGATTGCCATGGCCCGTCAGGTCTCACAAGCCAAGCAGCAGATGCTACGCATCGGTTTCGTCCCTGTCGCGGAAATGAAAATCTTCCCGTATATCCTGCCGAATCTGCGCGTGCAAAACCCTGATTTAAAAATTGAATTGCTCAGTCTGAACAATAATGAGCAAATGCGATTATTGAAGAAAGGCGAACTGGATCTGACCTTTACCCGTCACAATTTCCATAGTGATGAAATTGAAAGCCAGTTTGTGATTCGTGAGCCATTGATCTTCATTTTGCCGAAGGATCATCCTTTAGCGAAATACGACCGTATTCCAGTTAAATTACTGAATGGTATAGATTTTATTATTCCATCTGCAGAACAGTCACTCACCCTGCACAATACGATTATGGAATTTGCCAAGACCAATGGCATTGAGCTTAATATTGTGCAAAAGGCCGATAATATTCTGTTTAATATCAACTCGATTGGAATGGGTTTGGGCTGTGCCATTCTGCCAGGCTATATCGCGCCATTGACCATGAACAATACTGTAATCCGCCCGCTGGATGTAGAACTTCCCTTTTTAGATCTTTATGTTAGCTATCGCAAGGATAGTAATTCAGTCGCAGTGAAGAAGTTCCTGGAACTCCTGACTCGCGTATTCTACCTAGACATTAACCGCGACGAACCACATTAATTTTCTATTTTTATAGCAGCACACGTAATTTCCTCTGAGAATACGTGTGCTTTTTTGTTTTTATTTTTTCTGATCAAAATTTCATTTTATATTCATTTTTCCTATGACAGACCACGTCTAGCATGGCTTCCAACATCTCCGACCATGGCTTATTAGGTTTAATTTTTGCTCAAATTAGGCTTCTTTTACAACTTAAGTCTAATAAGAAGTCTAGGGCCCATTTTTAATTTTTGAAATTCTGATTAATAGCTAAAAAGCATTAAAAATGTTTAAAAAACTCACTGAATGAAATGGTGTTCATTTGGCAGCTGTAAATCTAATATTTTAGAAAGAAAAAAAGGATGACCGAAGCCATCCTTTTTTTAAACTGAGTACGACTTATTTTACGCCGTGTACAGCCAGGTAGTTTTTGATCACAGTGTTGAACTCATCTGATTTTTCAACTTGAGACCAGTGACCACATTGACTGAAGATGTGTGCATCAGCATTTGGCACGATGTTCAGGATATCCCAAGTACGAGAAACCGGAATCACCACGTCTTGAGTACCATGAATCAATAATACAGGTACAGTGATGTCTTTCATTTTTCCGAAGTCTAACGGGAATTCGAAACGGTCACGGTCACGTGCGCCCACTACATCCATCAAACGGTTTGATGCATAGTCATTTGCAGCAGAAGCAAAACGTACTTTAACCAGTTCGTCAGTGATCAGGTCTTTGTTCACGACAAACATAGAAAGTGTTTTCTTGATGCCTTCTTCAGTTAATACAGGGTTTGCATGTGCTTTTAGTGCAGCAGTCTGTTTTGCACCGCCAGTACCCATAGACACGATACCTAGAACACGTTCAGGATAATCAAGTGCCATCTGGAATGCCAACCAGCCACCCAGAGAGTTACCCACTAACCAGGTTTTTTCGATACCTAAAGCATCTAGAGTACGTATAGCATGATCCACCCATGCACGGATACCATAAGCAGTACCTGGTGCAACCACAGTTTGGCCATAACCAATAGTATCGATTGCGATACAACGTGCTTGTTCACCAATTGAAGGCAGGTTTAACCACCAGTTAGCCGCAGCAGACACACCCGTACCTGAACCGTGCAGGAACAGAATAGGTGTACCTTCACCAATTTCATGGTAGTGAGTCAACTCACCTTCTGCAGTTTCAATCCATTTGTCTTCTAAGCCGAAGAAAGGATCTGTTTTATAATCAGGGATTTGAACAGTGCTCATCATGATTCCTCTTACAGTTTCTTGCTTGCGTGTTCCTCGATGACGAGAACTCGACGTCAAGTTGACTCATTAAAAATGATCTTTTTACAGTCTTATATTAACCGCTCTACTGTCTTCAACTGATATAAAATTACGATTGCATACTACAAAAAATATATTATTTAAGTATTTGTTTTAATTAATTATTTTAAATTTAAAACCCTGTTTAATTTAAGGCTTTGACTAGATTCTCAACTCAAAAAAAAGCAGCCAGAATACTGACTGCCCTTAAACTGCGCTTAACTTAGAATTTATGAGTATAAGTTGTCGCTACGCGGTATTCCTGAAGATCTGGTTTAGTAGGATTTGCAAAATTTACATCAATATACATCGCTTGGATGCCTAAACCTTTTAACTTACCCTCTGGAACAGTGTAATTCGCAATCAGATTTAACTCATCAGTATTAAAGTTTTGATCATCTGATTTAGCATCATAACCTTTGAAATAAACTGCAGTCGCATTTAAGCCTTTGGCACCCATTTCAGAGAAGTCATAGCCATAAGAAATATTCCATGACTTTTCTTCTGGTGCAGTAAAGGTTGCAACGCCCCAGTTCACCAGATAAGGCTGCGGCACCCAGCCGCCGAGTGATGGAAATGCAGTATCACCAAACATTTGCTGATAACCCAGACCTACGGTATGCGCACCATGATTAACTTTTGCCCCTACTGACAATGCCTGATTATCAATATCACCATACAGTTTGTCACCTGAATCTGAGTTATCAAAATAACGCACATGGCTATCTAATTTGGTTTTTTCGCCTAGCGCAGTTTTGTAATTCACACCCAAGTAATGCTGTTGGTAGATGTCTTGAACATCTGCATACCAGTAGCTACCACCAATTTCAGGCGTGAACTGGTGATCTACACCGGCAATCCACATACCATCAGATTCAGGACCTAAGTCATAATGACCTTGTGTACCATCAGGTAAAGTTCTACCTGGAGAAAATAAAGCTAAATCACGGAACTGATTGTCGTAACGATTATTAATTTTATCAATATAAGCCAAAGTCAGTTTGGTATCTTTAATCTCTTTAGATTCTAACCATGCACCGCTATAAGTAGTGATGAGCTGACGAGATGGATCAAATACCAGCACTGGAGATACAGGCAATAACTCACCCACTTTCAGCTCAGTCTCAGAAACTTTAGCTTTTAAGGTTGCGCCAACTTTACCAAAATGATCTTTAGATTCTTTACCATCGTGAGGCAACACCCAATCCGGATTTTGATCACGGCCTTTGAGTTTAACTGCATGTTGAACCAGAACATCTGCACCAACCTGCACCCCACCACCAATATCGTGATAGCCTGACTTCGCATCCAAAGTCACACCTTGTGACCAAGAACCCCAATTACGTGAAGAAAAATCATCTTGATACTGACGATCTAGATAAAAGTTTTTAAATTTAAGCTGGACATTACTATCGTCAATAAAATCTGCATTCGCTGCAGTTGTTCCTAAACTTGCTGTTGCAGCAAGCATTGCTATCCATAAGTTTTGACGACGCATGGCTTATTCCTAGTAATCAAATTAAGCTATGCCGCTATCATGCTCAACTCTAGTTTTTTTAAAAATCCGACTACAGTATTAAAATTTTTCTATTAATCTCTATAGATAGAATAAGTATGCTGAAATTTGAAAAAGACTTATATTTATAAACAATTAACTAAAATAAAAAATTAACCAGATAATCAATATAAATCCATGTTTTCTCTTATATAAACAGCCATTATTTTTTTATAATTTAAAAATAACTTTTTATTTATCGTTTTTATGTTTAAGGAAATGTGTTTGATTATTTTCTTAAAATAAATAGTAATAATTAAAATATCTTATTCTATCGTTTTAATATCTTATTCATTTTATTCAAATAAATAAAAAAGCGCCCTTTCGGACGCTTTTTTTAAAATTTAGCTTTTAACTATTAAGCTTGAAGCTCTTTCGCTTTAGACATAGTCAATGCCAAATCTTCAATCATATCTTCCTGACCACCAACGGTGCCACGACGACCAAGCTCAAGCAGAATTTCACGAGCAGATACGCCATATTTTGCTTCAGCACGTTTAGCGAACAGCAGGAATGAAGAGTAAACACCCGCATAACCTAAAGTTGCAGCATCACGGTCCGCACGGATCTGATGAGTCATCATTGGAATGATCAGATCTTCTGCAACGTCTTGTACTTTAAACAGGTCAACACCAGTTTCCATTTGCATACGATTGGCAACCGCAACAAACAGTTCAAGTGGCGTATTACCTGCACCAGCACCCAGACCGGCAGATGCCAAGTCAACACGTGTTGCACCCGCTTGTACAGCAGAAACAGAGTTAGCTACGCCCATACCTAAGTTGTGGTGACCATGGAAACCGATTTCGATATCTGAACCCAAGTTAGCACGTAAGATACCTACACGGTCAGTCACGTCTTGCGGAAGCATGTAACCAGCAGAGTCAGTCACATAGATACAGTTAGCACCGTATGACACCATTTTTTGTGCTTCTTCAAGCAATTTTTCAGGTGTTGCCATGTGAGCCATCATCAGGAAGCCCACAGTGTCCATACCCAGTTTACGCGCAGCAGTAATATGCTGTTCAGAAACGTCTGCTTCAGTAGAGTGAGTTGCAACACGGATGGTTGCTACACCTACATCATGCGCCATTTTCAGGTGATCAACCGTACCAATACCAGGAAGTAAAAGTGCAGAAACTTTTGCTTGTTTCAGGTTTGGAATCACTGCTTTCAGGTATTCTTCATCAGTTGCAGCCGCGAAACCGTAGTTCACAGAGTTACCGCCAAGACCGTCACCGTGTGTTACTTCGATTAAAGGTACACCTGCATCATCCAGCGCAGTTGCAATCGCAACCATTTGCTCAGGTGTAGTTTGATGGCGCATGGGATGCATACCATCACGTAAAGTCATATCATTAATAATAATTTTAGACATGAAGGTGCTCCTTAAGCTTCAACTGCATTTAAAACACGTTCTGCAAACATCTCTGCGGTACGTGCAGCTGCTGCAGTCATAATGTCGAGGTTACCTGCATATTTAGGTAAGAAGTCACCTAAACCTTCTACTTCTAGGAAGATAGAAACACGGTTACCATCAAATACTGGACCATTCACAAGTTTGTAACCTGGTACATATTTTTGAACCTCGAGGATCATCGAGTGAACAGATTCAGTAATCGCTGCTTGATCCGGCTCGCCTTCAACGAGACAGTGAACAGTGTCACGCATCATTAACGGTGGCTCAGCCGGGTTAATAATGATGATCGCTTTACCTTGTTTCGCGCCACCCACTTGTTCAATTGCGCCAGCAGTTGTACGTGTGAATTCGTCGATGTTTTTACGTGTGCCTGGACCTACAGATTTTGTAGATACAGTTGCAATGATTTCACCATATTCAACAGGTTGAACACGTGAAATTGCAGCAACCATCGGAATTGTTGCCTGACCACCACATGTCACCATGTTTACGTTTGGCACTTCGCCTTGTTCAAGCAATGCTTCAAGGTTTACTGGTGGTACGCAGTAAGGACCGAGTGCAGCTGGTGTTAAGTCAATCATTAACACGCCAAGCTCGTTCAGCTTACGGCTGTTTTCAGCATGGACATAAGCGGAAGTTGCATCGAATGCGATTTTGATTTCGTCTTCAACAACGTGAGGAAGCAAACCATCTACACCTTCAGCCGTGGTTTTTAAACCCATTTTCGCTGCACGCGCCAGACCTTCAGAAGTTGGGTCGATCCCTACCATCCATACTGGTTCTAACCATTCGCTACGTTGCAGTTTATAAAGCAAATCAGTACCAATGTTACCTGGACCGATCAATGCACATTTAATCTTTTTCATGAATGTACTCTCTTGTATTCCCTTATTCAGCAGCAAAAGCAGCTGTTACTGAACCAAAGCCTTCAATTTCAACTTTGAATTCATCGCCCGGCTGAGCCACGACCATTGGACCTAAAGCACCAGTTAAAATAATGTCGCCTTTTAATAATGGACGGCCACGGCGTACCATTTCGTCAGCTAGCCATACAGCAGCGTTTAATGGGTTCGCCAGACATGCTTTACCCACACCTTGAGAAACCACTTCATCACCACGCGTCATGACCATCTTGCAGTTCACAAGATCAAGGTTTTCCAGTTTGACAGGCTTAGAGCCCAGAACGAATGCAGCAGAAGATGCGTTATCAGCTACGGTATCAATCAGGCTGATTTTCCAGTTTTCGATACGGCTATCGACCACTTCTACAGCAGGAAGTGCATAGTCAGTTGCACTAATGATGTCTGCATACGTATGTTTTGCTTTAGTCAGATCTTCTTTGATGACCAATGCGATTTCAGCTTCAACTTTCGGTTGAATCAGCAAACCTGCAGGGATTGCTTCACCATCGCCATAGGCCATGTCGGCAAACAACATACCGAAGTCAGGCTGATCTACGCCAAGCTGTGCTTGAACCACTTTCGATGTCAAACCAATTTTACGACCTACCAGACGGCGACCTTCCGCCAGAGCACGCTCGGTATTTACTTCCTGAACGGCATAGGCAATATCTACGTCAGCACTTTCACCACCAAGTTCCGGGCGAATCGGTGCGATCGCAGTTTTTGAGAGTTCAGCAGTACGTAATGCTTGTGCAACTGATTCAACAACAGCAGAATTCGACATCAATGTTTCCTTAAACTGCAAAAATGAGGCTTATGCCGAGAACTAAGACAAGCAAAATGTTCTGACCTGATCATTTCGATCATTCCAATAAACAATTGCGCCTAGTACGGGCATATGAATAAACAGTTTTAGGATGGGAAAAATACGACGTGAATGCCAATAGTTATTTTATTTTTTGCAATAGCTATTATCTATAAATTAAATTTATAAAAATCAATTAAAAACATAATCTTATAATTATGAATTAAGTTATATCCAACTAAATAACTCAACAATCATGACAGAACAAAACCACTGTAATCACAACTTTAGACTAAAAGATAAGACCAGTTGTTCAAATCTACCGCATTGATCCGCATCTTCTATTTCAGAAAATGCCGGATCTTGAAGAATGACTAAGATACTGAATTAAATCGCTTCCTTCCATTGGACTTTAGCCAATAAAAAGTCATGCAAACTGCTGACATCCTTTACAATCGACAGTGGATTAAACTGTGCCAAAGTTTCCGGTGTATGTACGCCATAAGTCACACCTACACTTGGCATGGCAATGTTCATCGCCATTTCCAGATCATAAGAAGTGTCACCGACCATAATCGCTTCATGCGCATTGACACCAGTTTCAGCCAGAATTTCAGCCAGCATTAAAGGATCCGGCTTCGAGCGGGTTTCACTTGCTGCACGAGTAGCATGAAACAGCTCCAGACTATTAGTCTGCTTTAATACACGATCCAATCCTTTCCGGCTTTTACCTGTCGCCACTGCCAGTTTGATGCCTTCGTCTTTTAAGCTATACAGCATTTCAGAAACACCCTCAAACCAAGCATCATTCACTGAATTCGCCACATAATGATCTGAATAGGCCTGCAAAATATCCGCATGTAATTCTGGCACACTTGGGAATAGCCGTTGTGCGACTTCTGGCAAACCCAGCCCGATAATGCCCTTCGCATCTGCATCAGTTAACGGTTGCTGAAATTGCTGCGCGGCAAACTGCAGGCTCGACACGATCTGACCCACTGAATCAAATAAAGTGCCATCCCAATCAAAAATGACCAGTTTTACAGGTGAATTCATATAAGGTTCCTAGTATTTGATTTAGTGTTAATCCACCCCAACTCTCCTTTTTCTAAGGAGGGAGAATTTCATCACAAAATAACTTTTATTGTGATATCACAACAGCTATTAGCTATCCAATGGCGACATTGATGTCGCCGTTGATCTGTGGCATAGGGACATGCCATCAGATCAACAGAAGGGGTTTTGTTACTTTTGCCCCCGTCAAAAGTAAAACACTGCCTACGCGATAAAATTTGATTTTATAACTACAAAACTCGGTTGTGCTTTACTTTTACCTCACCTCAGCCCTCTCCTTCTAGGAGAGGGTTTGGGAGAGGTGAGTTAAATTAATTCCCCACCACAATTAACATCAGTGAGCAGCTGTTTTCGTATAGGTATTATCTACTTTTCAAGGATGAAAAGTAGCAAAAATCCTTTGTTACTCTGATGGCACGTCCCTGTACCACAGAGTAACAGCGACATCCATGTCGCCCTTCATTGATTTAGAAATTGTCTTGAATCATCTCTAATAAAGAGGGAAATTTCTCCCACTCAAGTAAAGCAAGATAAGACTCATTAAAAAGCTAAAAATTACTCGTCATCTTCCGTAGGTATTACCACCTTATCCGCCTTTTGCGCACGAAGCTGAGCTACAAGACTCTGCATATCTTCAGGCAAAGGCGCTTCAATCGTCGGATAACCCGGAATTTCTAAGCGCATCGCATGCAGACATAAACGACGTGGTTTTGGTCCACGATATTCAGTCTCGTGACCATATTTCTCATCACCCACTAACGGATGACCAATGCTGAGACCATGTACACGAATCTGATGGGTACGACCAGACAATGGAGAAGCATACACCAGTGTCGCATGCATAAAACGCTCTGCCACATTCCACTGGGTTTTAGACTCTTTGCCTTCTTTAGAGACACGGACACGGCGCTCACCATTAGAAAGTTCATAACGATGCAAAGGTGCATCAATGAGTTGCTTATCTAGCGTTACCTGCCCTTTCACGACAGCGGCATAAGTTTTTTTAATCTTATGTTCACGTAATAAATCTTGTAGCGTTTTTAAGGTACTGCGCTTTTTCGAGATCATCACCAGACCCGATGTGTCACGGTCAATACGGTGAATCAATTCCAGGTATTTTTTACCTGTTGCAGCACGTAGGCCTTCAATCAGGCCATACGCCACACCGCTACCGCCATGCACAGCAATACCCGATGGTTTATTGACAACCATCAAGCCTTCATCTTCATATACCACACGTGACAGAAGACCTTGAGCCACCTTGTCCGAAATCGGCGCTTCTGATTCATCTTTTTGTTCATAACGAATAGGTGCGACACGAATCTGGTCGCCAATCGCCAGTTTGGTTTCGGCCTTAATGCGTTTTTTATTGACGCGAACCTGTCCTTCACGAATCAGACGATAAATCCGACTTTTAGGCACCCCTTTCAGACGACTGAACAAGAAATTATCGATTCGCTGTCCATCTTGATGTTCATCCACTTCAAACCAAGTGACGCTTTGCCATTGTTGTGTAGAATTCATACAGTTACTATGACCCAAAAATTACTAAAATTGATTAAAAACTGATCACTTAGGTTATGCTTTACACAAGAAACATAAGCTTAGCCCATAGGCAGATGATGCAAGGTTTGATATAGTCAGCGCACGGAAACCATCGTTTGTGAGTAAAAGTTGAAGCATTTCAGATTTCTCTGAACTTGATTATTCAATTAAAGACTCACATGATACGGGAAGGTCCCAAAAGAATTATGCCGACGCCGAAGGCTTATTATATCGGCAAACAAAGCAAACTGTTGCGTTTAATTGTACCTCAGGTACATAAATCAGTTTGTCTGAAAAAATATGTCGCCAACCTAGTTGGTTTTTAAACGTAAACTGATACACATCAGATTAGTCGCACCCTGAAGACGACTTCAGGCTACAGCGTTTGATGCATTGGATCTGCACAGTTTGTAAAGATACGACGACAATTCCGTATCAAGACACTTTCTATAAAGAAGGGATGATCTTCGAGCAATGTGACAGTGAAAGTTACTCACATCTAATGCACCGCTTGTCCGCCAGTGAAACGTTCAGGTGACTTTAATCGTTTAAAGATTGAAGCCGTATTGCCATCATCAATACGTGAATCAAAATACCGAAGCTGATCTATATTCAAGTAGACGCCGGGAATAAAAGACTCAGACCACAATGCCAAGCATTGGAGATCTGGGCCATTGATCCGTGATGTGTGATGTTCGCTACGTGAATAGCGATTTTTTGCTGTGTATCACTATAAGGTGTTACACCCATGAAACGTATGTTGATTAATGCAACACATGCCGAAGAAATTCGCGTTGCACTTGTCACTGGTCAGCGTCTTTACGATTTCGATTTAGAGAATCGTACCCGTGAACAAAAAAAATCTAATATCTATAAAGGTCACGTGACTCGCGTTGAACCTTCTTTAGAAGCTGTATTCGTTGAATACGGCGCAGGTCGCCAAGGCTTCCTGTCTATGCGTGAAATCGCAAACTCTTATTACAAAGCCGATCCTCGCCAAACTTCAAATATCCGTGAACTGATTACTGAAGGTACTGAACTTCTGGTTCAGGTGGAAAAAGAAGAGCGCGGCAATAAAGGCGCTGCTCTCTCAACTTTCATCTCTTTAGCTGGTCGTTATCTGGTTCTGATGCCAAACAACCCGAAAGGTGGCGGTATCAGCCGTCAGATTTCTGGTTCAGTACGTGAAGAACTGAAAGAAATGCTGGCCTCTTTAAATGTGCCACGTGGTATGAGCGTCATTGTTCGTACAGCAGGCATTGGCCGTTCTCAAGAAGAATTACAGCTTGATCTGCAACATTTGCTAGACCTTTGGGCACAAATTCAAAGCACTGCAAATTCAGGTCCATCACCTATGCTGGTCCATCAGGAAGCAGGTGTGGTAACTCGTGCCATCCGTGATTACCTGCGTGATGATGTAGCAGAAATCCTGATTGACTCTGAGCAAGCCTATAACGAAGCTTATAACTTCGTTAAAGCAGTAATGCCGCTTCAGTTAGACAAACTGAAAACTTATACATTGAATGAGCCTTTGTTTGCGCATTTCGGTATCGAAAGCCAAATTCAAACTGCTTATGAACGTGAAGTAAAACTGCCTTCAGGCGGTTCGATCGTGATCGATCAAACTGAAGCTTTAGTTTCAATCGACATTAACTCGGCAAAATCAACTCGCGGTCAGGACGTTGAAGATACAGCGTTAAATACCAACCTTGAAGCCGCTGAAGAAATTGCTCGCCAATTACGTTTACGTGATATCGGTGGCTTAGTTGTCATCGACTTCATCGACATGACCAAAGACCGCAACCAGCGTATGGTAGAAGCGAAACTGCGTGAAGCAACTCAAAGCGACCGCGCACGTATCCAGTTCGGCCAACTGTCTCGTTTCGGCCTGATGGAAATGAGCCGTCAACGTCTGCGTCCATCGCTTGAAGAAGCAACTGGTTATGTCTGCCCACGCTGTCATGGTACCGGTATGGTACGTGACCTGCGTTCTCTATCACTTTCAATTATGCGTAAAGTGGAAGAAATCGCACTACGTGAACGTCATGGTGAAGTTCAGGTTGAAGTACCAGTAGAAATTGCGGCGTTCATGCTCAATGAAAAACGTCACAGCCTAGTATATCTGGAACAAACTTCAAATACACGTGTGACTGTACTTCCACATCCACACTTGGAAACACCTCACTACGAAATTTCGTATAATCCTGAAGGTTTCGCACCGACAAGTTACGAGCGTACTGAAGCAACCCGTTCAAGCGAAAAAGAACTGGGCTATGAGTCTTCTGAGTGGCATTTAGAAGAAGAACATACGCATACCGCTGCACCAGCACCTGCTCAGCAGCAAAACAACGGCAAAAACAATAAACGCCGCAATAACCAGAATCAGCAAAACGTACAGCAAGCACCTGCTGCACAACAGGCACCTGCTCAAGTTGCCGCACCTGCTGCCAGCCCATGTGCATGGTTAGAAAACCTGTTTGTACAAAAACAGGCAACTACTGTTGATCAATCTCGCACAGCGAACAATGCTGCTGCTGCTATTGAACAGATGGTGAATGGCGGTGCAGTGAGCCGTGGCCAGTTCGGCCAGGTTGCTCCTGTAACACCAGCAGTATCCGCACAGCCAACAGCTGTTGCAGCACCAGCAACTACCGGCAATGCTTATCTGGCGCCATCGACTGTAGTCCATAAACCAGAGCGTGATCAGTCTGAAAAAGCTGAACGTGAAGAGAAATCACAGCGTCATAACAAGAAAGCACGTAGCAACAAGCACAAAGAGCCACGTGAACAGGCGCAGTCTGATAATGCATCACAACATCAGGTGCATGAAGAAGTGGTTCAGGTTTCTCGTCAGGAACAACGTCAGGAAGCGCGTGAAAACAAACGCAACTCTCGCCGTCAGCACCACAATGAGTCTGCACAGCAAAGCGATACTCACGGCAATGAGCAACAGCAAAACGTGCCACGTCGTGACCGTCGCAACCAGCAACGTCCAGAACGTCCAAATCGCCACCGCGATCCAAGTGTTCTAAATGAACAAGCTGCACCTCAAGCACCTGCTGCCGTTGAAGCGCCAGCAGTCAATGAAAAGCAAGTTCGTGTGGAACTGGTCGATGCTCCTCGTAAAGAAGTGATGCCAACAGCAATGGTGGTAAATATTGACGAGGCGAAAAGCGAAATTGTGGCATTGAATGACACTGCTCCAGTCGCAAAACCTGCTGTTGAAGTGACTGCCCCTGCCGATGCTCCTGTAGAAGCACCAGCTGCGGAAGAGTTCCTGGCTGAAGTGACTGCATCTGCTCCTGCAGAGAAAACGCCTGAAGCTCAGTCATCATCAAAACAGCGTGCCAGCAATGACCCACGTCAACGTCGTCGTGACCGCCGTGCTGCACAAGGCCAACAGGCGAAAACTCAGCAATTGACACCATCACAGGTGCCAACACTTGGCCAATACACTATTGGTAGCCTGATTCGCCATGTTTATGGTGAAGACTGTTCAGTCCTGATTGAACAGTTCGGTCTGTTACCAACATTTAACCGTGCATTGCAAAAGTTCACGCAGGAATATAATGCGACTTTAGCAACGGTTTCGACCGCGACCACAGAGAAAAAACCTGTAACTCGTGATGTAGAAGTCAGCAAAGCGCAGCCTGAAGCAGAACCTGCTCCTGTGCTGGATTTAACTCCGCCTGCACCAGTTTCAGAGAAACGTGTGGCGAATGATCCACGTGAGCGTCGTCGTCTCGCCAAACTGGCTGCCGAGCAAGCATTACAGCAGGCTAAACAGCAAGCACAAGCTGAAGCAGAATCTACTGCGGCTGAACCTGCTGCAGAAGCAACGGCTCCAGCAGAAGAAGCGAAAGCTGAAAGTGCTGAAGCTGCACCTGCTGAAGCTCCGGTAGCTGCAGTAGAAAGTGCTGATACAACTGAAGCGACTCAAACTCCTGAGCCAGCTGCTGAAGCATCTGTAGAAACTGCGAAAGCTGAACAGGCTCCCGCTGAAGAAGTCACTGAAACGACTACAGTTGAAGCAACTCCAGCAGAAAACAAAGCTGCACCTACCGAAACTCCGGAAGCCGATAAAGCTGAAGAAACTGTAGCAAAAGCTGAAAAACCGGCTGCCCGCCCACGTCGCCCACGTGGCCGTCCACCGAAAAAAACCAATACTGCAACTGAGTCATAATTCGCCCAATTGCAGTTAACTAAAAAACCTAGTCATTTCGGTGGCTAGGTTTTTTTTGCTAGATTTTGTCAGAATAGGTTGATTACTCTAGTTTCAACACGCTAAAAGATGGCTACCATCCGTTTATTGCATATAAATTAAACGCATTGGATACGAAAAATAATAGGACGCCCATGACCCAGACGAATCAACCCGATCTTATTGGCATTGCAGATGTCGCAGCCAAAATCCCTGCCTTCATCAGTAAGGTCCCTAATCTGCTAAACGGACTGCGACAGGCGTATTTACGTACTCCCAATACGCCCGCAGGCCTGGGTTTGGCTTTTGAAAAAGCAACACAGCGTAATCCTGAAGGTATTGCATTACGTTTTGAGGATCAGTCCTATACCTATGCTCACCTAAATGGCTGGGCGAACCAGATCGCACATTTCTACCTCTCTCTCGGTGCACAGAAAGGTGATGTGGTGGCCGTGATGGTCGAAAACCGTCCGGAGTTTATTGCCAGTGTGATTGGCCTGGCCAAGCTGGGCATCACGATTGCGCTGGTGAATACCTCTCAGGTCGGTAAAGTCCTGACACATAGTATTAACCTGGTGAAACCGATTGCAGTCATTGTCGGTGAAGAGTGCCGTGCTGCTATTGATGAAATCCGTCATGATCTCAATATTGCCGCTGACCGTTTTCACTGGTTTGCCGATCAGAATACGCAAGAAAATCCCGGACAGGCACCTGAAGGTTTTATCAACCTGGCAGAGCAGATTGACCAGTTCCCGAAATTCAATACACCGACTACGCATTCGGTACAGGGCAAAGACGGCCTGTTCTATATCTATACTTCAGGCACCACTGGCTTACCTAAAGCTGTGGTCTTTACCAATAGCCGCTGGACACTCGCCTATGGCACCTATGGCCATGTCCTGAACCTGAATAAAGATGACGTGATGTACTGCACCCTGCCGCTTTATCATGCGACAGGTATTGTGGTGTGCTGGTGTGGGGTGATTGCCGGAAGCAGTACTTTTGCCATCCGTCGCAAGTTCTCCACCTCTTCCTTCTGGAAAGATGTCAAAAAATTTGATGCTTCTGCGATTGGTTATGTCGGTGAACTTTGCCGCTACCTGATGGATGCCCCACCGTCTGAACTGGAAAAAGGCCATCGTGTCACCAAGATGATTGGTAATGGCATGCGCCCGAATATCTGGGATAAATTCAAATCCCGTTTTGGCATCAAGGAAGTACTGGAACTGTATGCCTCAAGTGAAGGTAATGTCGGTTTCAGCAATGTCTTTAACTTTGACAATACTGTCGGTTTCTCACCAACGCCTTATGCCATTATCGAATTTGATAAAGATAAAAATGAGCCTGTGCGTGATGCCAAAGGTCGCTGCAAACGGGTAAAAAAAGGTGAAACCGGTTTATTGATCGGTAAAATTACCCGCCGCTCCCCTTTCGATGGTTATACCGATCCGGAAAAGAACAAGGCAGTCATCATGCATGACGTGTTCAGTAAAGGTGATTCCTACTTCAATACCGGCGATCTGGTGCGTAATATCGGTTTCCGTCATGCCCAGTTTGTTGATCGTCTCGGTGATACCTTCCGCTGGAAAGGTGAAAATGTTTCAACGACTGAAGTCGAAAACATGCTGACCGAGTATGACAAAATTATCGAAGCTGTGGTTTATGGCGTAGAAATTCCAAATACCAATGGCCGTGCCGGTATGGCTGCAATTACCCTGCAACCGGGAAGCACCCTGGATGAGCAAGACCTGAAAAATATGGTCAGCACCTTTAAACGCTGTCTGCCTGCATATGCAGTTCCAGTTTTTCTGCGCATTCAAGAACAGGTAGAAACGACCGGTACCTTCAAGTATCAGAAAAACAAACTGAAAGAACAGGCTTTTGACCCAAACAAAACCGATGAACGCTTGCTGGTTTTATTGCCAGGCAGCGATGCGTATTGTGAGCTGACTCAAGAAATTTTTGAGAACATTCAAGCCTATCAATATCGTTTCTAAGTGCTGAAGTTGCCTATTTTTTGTTTAGATAAAGCAGAATTGTTGTATTTATAATCAAACATAGGCAACTTTGTTATTTTTTACTTGCGCTGCAATGAGATCTTGCTACAATACGCTCCATCAAACAAAGTGGTGCTTTCAGAACTCTTTAGTTTCTTTTGCACTGCACAATTAAGCCTTGCTTGATTGTTGGTTCAGGGCCGTTAGCTCAGTTGGTAGAGCAGTGGACTTTTAATCCATTGGTCCCGCGTTCGAGTCGCGGACGGCCCACCATTAAATTTGATATCCCCTGATGGGCCGTTAGCTCAGTTGGTAGAGCAGTGGACTTTTAATCCATTGGTCCCGCGTTCGAGTCGCGGACGGCCCACCATCATTTCTAAAATCTCTTTTTAGAAACTTCAATCAAAGCTACTTTGATTACCCGAATGGGCCGTTAGCTCAGTTGGTAGAGCAGTGGACTTTTAATCCATTGGTCCCGCGTTCGAGTCGCGGACGGCCCACCATTCTCCCCTCTATATTTATTTCTTCTTTCAATATTCTTATAATATTTCATATATTATTCAGTTCATTCTTTTTATTTAAGCGCAATTCATCCTGACAATTTTAGAATCGCCATTTCCATTTACTCTGTTTTTAAATTTTTTACAGATTTTATCGCTTTTATTCTGTCATCTTAAATTCAGAATCTTTGACCAACTCATACGCTTTAGAAGGTGCAGGATAACCCTGATCAAATAACTGCTGGTTTGCCCGTTCTTTTTCGTCATAAATTTTTTCCAGATTCATGACCAGATGGGTTGGGCTTTTAATTGTATAATAGAATTTTGCCCCCTCTTTACGGTCCACGATCAGTTCAGTTTGTTCCGGATTAATCGTCCAGCGGTCCTTACGATAGGTCACATTGCTTTCGGTCTGAACTCGTCTGGAATTATTCACAAAGACTTTGCCATAATGCACGATACTGCGATGCACTGTACCATCTGGCAATAAAGTCAAAATAAACACCGACTTCCCTTCCGTACAAGGTGCAAACCGTCCGTCACAATCAATCTGGGTAAGATAACGCCCGACATAGCTTTTGGCATAATCCGGTACAGGTTTAGGATCGACATTTGGTTCTACAGGCAATGCATTATAGGTTGCAGTCTGGGTGAGCGATTTAGCATTACGGGTGTCATAACTTTCATTGGCGGCGGAGATGACTACGCCATCTTGTGCCAAAGTTTTCGTAGTATCAGGTAAGGGTTTGCTTTGATGGTCATCACAGGCAATCAGTCCTGCAACACTTCCCAGCACAAATCCAAGCCGGCATAAACCACTTAAATGATGCGATACATTCGATTTCATTTTAAAAATATACCTGAAGGGGTGCACATCTATATAGGCAGACGACTCACTGAAAACTTATAAGTTTTAATAATGAATTCAATGGAATTTTTATGATCTTAGTGATTTTTTAAGGATTATTTAATCTCCCGTAACATTACTTAACGAATTTATTTTCAATAGATACTTTAAAAATTCAGATAAAACTCCATTCTTATAAATACGAGTCATTTTTTAGACTCAACCTTATTTTTTCTTTTAGGAGACTTGGATGGCCAATGTTGGTTTATATCGCTCTAACCGCTCAAACATGATTGCAGGTGTAATGGGCGGTATTGCTGAACGTTTTGGTTGGAACGCAAATTTATTACGCTTGATCTTCGTGATTATTTCGGTCATGAGTGCTGCTTTCCCGGGTATCTTAGTTTATCTGGTTCTATGGTTAGTGATGCCAAAAAAGAATTCTATGCCTGATTATGCTGCGAGCAGAACTGATTATGAACGTCCTGTGCGTACCGTGAATCAGGATAAAGACTACCGATAAAATCGTTTCCTCTTTCACCTAAATATTCATATGGTGAAATTTTTATGCCACGGTCTTTCCCCCAAAAGATCGTGGTTTTTTTTGCCTGATTTTAGGTTTTGGTCTTATTACCATTTTATGCTTTACCCTGCTCACCTGTTCAGGGTAAGTTGATACTTTATTCTTGAAATGGATTCCAGATGACACAGGCAGAATGGATTGTGCTTTGGCTGTGTGCGATCGCAGCATTACTGCATGGGGTCAGTGGCTTTGGCTTTCCTATGCTGAGTACGGCTGCCTTATCCAGTGAATATGCCTTAAGTACAGCAGTCACCTTAGTGATCCTCCCCTGCCTGTTATTGAACCTTTGGATGCTCAATAGCGATCCAAAACATAGCCTGTTGCAGAGCATTTGCTATTATGTCTCACGCTATTGGCCACTCATGTTAAGCAGCTTGGTCGGTAGTGTGCTGGGGGTCAAATTACTCATCTGGATCAATGAAGGCTATCTTAAATTATTACTGGGTCTGGTGATTATTTTCTATGTACTGGATCAGTTACGCTCTACTCCGCTTCGGGTCAGTAGCAGTCAGCTCAGTATGCTAGGATTCGGTTTACTGGCCGGCATGATTGGAGGTGCAACCAATGCCATGGCCCCCTTCCTGATGATGTATCTGCTTAGCTGCCAGCTCTCCAAAACTGATATCGTCATCATCAGTAATCTTAACTTTATTGCCAGCAAACTGGTGCAGTTGACCTTACTCTTCCCGATCCTCATTTCTTTACAAACCCATCAGCGACATATCCTGCTCGGAATCATGTTATTTGCACTCATCGGCGTCTGGCTGGGTGGAAAAATACGGCATCGACTTTCCCAGCAACATTTCAAATATCTGGTGCTGTTTTTTCTATTTGGACTGGGGATTTACGCACTTTGGCAAAGTGTGGGATTATTACAACACTCTACTATACTGTTTAAATAATATCTTTTTTAATCAAAACACATATTCACTTTTATAAGAATTTCAAAAACGCTTTTAAATAAAAAAGTTGAGCAAGGAGGTTGTATGAACGACCCTTTACGCACCCCGACTAATGCCATGCCAAAAGGAATTCGCAAAGGCTGGATTTTAATTGTGATCGCTGCCGTGATCTCTTATGGCTTGTATCATATTTTACCCTATGACGAAAATGCCAATAAGGGATTGGCCCTACTGACCTTTATCGCCATTCTATGGCTGACCGAAGCCCTGCATATTACGATTACAGCCCTACTCATACCGGTACTGGCGATTGTATTGAGTATGCCGATGGCAGATGGTGATGAACTGGTACCGATTAGCATGCAGGCAGCACTCGCTACCTTTGCCGATCCCGTGATTTTCCTGTTTTTTGGTGGTTTTGCTTTGGCTACGGCGCTGCATATCCAGAAACTGGACAAGAAGATTGCCACATGGATTATCTCGCTCTCCGGTGGACATCTCGGTGCTTCGGTACTAGCTATCTTTTTAGTAACTGCTGCCCTGTCGATGTGGATTTCCAATACCGCCACCGCAGCTATGATGTTGCCTCTGGCGCTGGGTTTACTTGCGCATCTGGATGCCGAAAAAGAACGTAAAACCTTTGTATTTATTCTGCTCGGGATTGCCTATTCAGCCAGTATTGGTGGCTTGGGCACCATCGTCGGTTCTCCACCGAATGCGATTGCAGCCAAAGCCCTCGGTTATGACTTCGCTGACTGGATGAAAGTCGGCCTGCCAATGATGTTCATTATTCTGCCAGCAATGTTGATCAGTCTGTATGTGGTATTGCGTCCAAAACTGAATCATAAGGTGAATTTTGTCACTGAAAATATCCCCTGGACCACCACCCGTATTGCGACGATGGTGTTGTTCCTCTGTACGGCGATGGCCTGGATTTTCAGTAAAAAATTGACTGAAAATTTCGGTATTTCACAGCCTGATACCTGGATCGCGATTCTGGCAGCCTGTCTGGTGGTGATTCTGGGTACGGCTACATGGAAACAGGTTGCTGAAAATACCGATTGGGGCGTGCTCTATCTGTTTGGTGGCGGCTTGACCTTAAGTGCTGTCTTGAAGGATTCAGGCAGTTCTCTGGTTTTAGGTCAAACACTGGCAAATGCTTTCGGTGACTCCTCGCCTCTCGTAATTATCTTCGTTGTGGCAACCTTCATCATCTTCCTGACTGAATTTACCAGTAATACTGCCTCAGCTGCCTTACTGGTTCCGGTCTTTGCCGCCATTGCCGACCAGATGGGTATGCCTAAAGAGATTCTGGTGATTGTGATCGGGATTGGGGCTTCTTGTGCCTTCATGCTACCTGTGGCGACACCACCGAATGCGATTGTGTTTGGTACTGGCCATATTCAACAAAGTGAAATGATGAAAGTCGGCTTTGTCCTGAATATCATGTGTATTTTCTTGGTTTCCCTGTTTATTTACTGGTTCTTTATCTAAGTTTAAATAAATCCAGATTCCAAATTAAAAAGCACCCGAGGGCACTGCTGTCCCATAGTTTGCTTTAAATAAAAAAACCTGAGTCCTAACAGTTAAAATATGAGTGCAAACAAACACTTTAACGACCAGGATTCAGGTTTTGTCCCATCAGAATACCGTATTTCATGAGCTAATTAAACCTCTTGTGCGACAGGATTTTGAACAACTTGCTAAAGTACACCATGTTGGACAGAAATTTAGAGCGGCTTCCCGGTGGGATCAGTTTATTGCCA